>NZ_SNMT01000008.1:0-221106 GCF_013350575.1 Salmonella sp. SG203 | reverse complement strand
GTGTGGCATTTTTCTGTATATCTGACATTTTTATCACCCACTATTATTTAGTGGTGGATATTTTGTCCAGTATGTCAAAAGTTAGCCAGACGGTGCAGAGACGACGCTTACGATATAACTATAATGGAAAGGAATAAAATTAATAATTTCATTATCCTTTCCCATCTTTAGTTTTATCATTGATGACCTTTTGAAATCCAGCCCCTACCGTTTCTGATGAGACAGTAGATCCCATGTTACCTGTTGCTTCAGGAATCTTACTCGGCAACATTTCCTTAGAAATACCAAGTTGTCCTTTCTTTTCTGTATATTTCAGTAAGTCAGGATCAAATTTCGGATTCCAGCCACCAGTTATCCACTTACCAATTTTGTTCGTAACAGGCTTCACGACATAATTACCAACTCCATACCCAAGTCCGGCACCAGCACCATTTACTATAGCACCGGTCAAAGGATCATCTCCGTTTATGGCATTGGTTAATGCTCCACCTGCGGCATTCCAGGCTATTGTTCCTCTCACGCCTTGCCCCATGGTTATCACATTAATCCATCCGGCCGCAACAGAGTTAAGAGGATTTATTTCACTACCGCTAGCAAGTTGCGCTCCTGCATTTATTCCTGCACCAAGTACCCACATTGCCTGTGCGCTTCCTGGGAGCAGGGCTACGCTGCTGGTAGCTAATGCAGTTGCATAAGCTTTGTTCTCGGCCAGTCCCCGCTTGCAGGCTTCTCCGGAAGGATTATCATTACAGGAGAGAACATCCGCACCATGCTCCCTGGCTTTATCGGTCTGAAGCCACTCACTACCGCCGAGAAGGTTATTCTCAACCGCGTTCTTTCCTGCCTGCGCTCCCGCAATGGTTCCCGCCGCTGAATCTGACGCCAGCGAACCCGCAAGGGCTGCTGCTATTGTCGACATCCCGCTCAGTTGCTCACGTTCCGACTCGTTAAGCTCAGAAGGTGGTTTACCAAAATACAGTTTTGAGATGGTTATCGCCGCCACTTCACCGGTCACCGCCCCGACAGCGCCACCTGCAACCGGAGCCCCGTTCAGCTCCGCCACCACACCACCAATAATCGCATGACCCAGCAGACGGACTGCCATCTGTTCGTCTGACGGCGTCTCCCCGCCGGTCAGCAACTTCAGCCCTGTTGCCAGGTACGGTGCTGCCCCGTTTGCCAGTGCGGCCTTAATATCGCCTCCGGCAAGTCCGCTGAGTACAGCCACCGACGCCGTCACTGCCTGACGCATCGGGTCGCCCACCCGGGCATCGTTGTCCTTCAGGGCCCTGTTATAAAGATTCTGGTAAGCCCGCGCCGTTATCGCTTCCTCATCAGACGGTTTTTTCTCTGCTTTCAGCTCCTTTTCTGCCAGCGTTCTCGCATCCTGACGCGTGGCGGCATTCTGCATGTCCTCCGTGGCTTTTCGGGTGGCGTTGATGGCTTCATTCGTATTGTAAATATCCAGCACCTGGCTGCTGATATCGCTCACCATCTGCGCCTGCTGCAGCTGACGCTGTACCTTTTCTTTGTCAAATATTGGCGACAGGCCGTTTGCAGCATGCTCCGTATCCCGGCTGAGGGTGCTGATATCCTGCTTCTGGTCTGCAGTATTGCGGATGATGAGACTGCCATCACTGACAGCGGCATGTGTGGTACTGTTCTCATGCCCTGACTTGTTTACCCCGGACAGCGTGTTCGTTGCCATGTTGGTCAGTAACTGGCTGCCGACGGAACCGCCTGTACCGACAGACACGCCCTGGTGCTGCGCGGTAAAGTCTGCCTGGTTGTGGATATCACTGAAGCCCAGCGTACCGGTATCCAGCCGGTTTTTCGATTTATCGGCCGTACTGGCGATAACCGCTCCGTCCAGTTGCGTGTGCTGCCCGGTGCTGACATCAAAGCCTTCCTTCCCGGCAAACAGCCCCGTCTGATCCTTAACACTGTCGAAGTTACTGTGGATTTTATCCTGGCTGAGGCTGACGCTGGCTGAACCACTCATACTGCCGTATGTAAAACTGGCTCCGGCACTGGCACTCTGCTGTTTCGAATCGTAGTGGTCGCTGTCCTGCTCGCTCTGCAGGGTAAGGTTACGTTTCACATCCGCCGTAATCTTCTCGCCGCTGACCTGTGCGCCTTTCAGCGTGGCGTCCCGTCCCGCGTTCAGCGTGACGTGATTACCGGCATCAAGCGTGGTGTTTGTCCGGGTGAGGGTGGTGCCGTTTTCATGGCCCTTCGCTGTGTTGACACTGGCGGAGACGGTAATGCCGGTGTTCTGCCCGACGTTAATGCCGACACCCACGCTACCGCCGTGGCTGCTGTTTTTGCCACTCAGCGTTTCCGTGTTCAGCGCCGAGAGTAACTGAATGTCCCGTTGCGCGTCCAGGTAAATGTCATGCGCAGCCTTCGCCTGGCTGCCCTGAACCGTGATATCCCCGCCGTGACCCTGCCCGTCCCCGGTGGCGGCGATGTGAATATCATAACCCGCGTTCAGACTGCTGCCGGATACCGTATGCGACTGCGTCTTCTGCTCTGATTTCGATGACTGGCTGCCCAGCGAGGCCGTCACGCCAAAGGCCGCCGGCGCTGATTCTCCGCTTCCGGCCTGTTGTGCCGCCTGCTGTGCATTATTCAGCTCAAGTGCCTGTGCGGCCTGGATGCCGCTGAGCGCGGCTTTCACACCACCCAGTGCCTGCAGACGTCCGTCCTGAGTCTGCCGGGCCTGCTGCACGTTCTGTACCGTGGTATTCAGGGCAGCCCCCACGGCACCACTGAGTGCAACTGTGAGTCCGCTCTGATGACTCTCAAATTTTTGCAGGGTGGTCTGGCTGTTTTCTGCGGCATTGATGTTCACGTTCTGGCCGCTGAGGGAAATATCGCCTCCCGCCACCAGGTCGCTGCCGTGAATGGTGGTATCATGCCCGGCGCTGAGGGTGAGATTACCATACTGACTGCCCAGGGTACCCCCCAGTTGCGTTTCTCCCCGTCCCTCCATGGTGGATTTCTGCGAGCTGCTGCCAATGGTAAAGCCGATACCGCCTGAACTCATCAGGCCGGATTTTTTCTCTTTCTTCAGGTGAGATTCCTGGTGTGACTCCCCGGCGGTAGTGATATCGAGATTATTTCCCGCGACCAGACTGACATCCTGTGTCCCGGCAACATTACTGCCGTGGACGCTGATATTATTACCGGCCTGCAGGTTGACTGAGTCACCACTTAGCGTGGTACTGATGGCCTGGCGGTCATGTATTTCATCATGGGTTTCCGAGGTGGATTTTGACAGGACGCCACCACTGGACTGCCTGCTGTTTTCCGTGATGTCCCGGGTCGCTGTTCCCGTACCGAGGTGGATGTCCCTGCCCGCACCGACAGACAGTGCTTCTCCGGTAATAATGTCTGCCGCTGTGGCCCGGATATCGCGTCCGGCTGCCAGCGTCAGGTCACCCGACGTGGTCAGCCTGCTGCCGGTATCGGTCTGCCCGGACTGATGCAGGTACTCATGCCGGCCCCAGTCGTGGTTTTCTGTCCGGGCAGTGGTCAGCGTGTTCAGCTTCAGGTCCTGACCGGCCAGCAGGCGGGTGGTACCGCCTGCTCCTGTATTTTCCAGTTCACTGGCGGTCAGGGTGATGTTCCCCAGCGCCTGCAGAGCCATGCTGCCGCCAGGTTGTTGCACATAGATACCGGCGGTACGGTCTGTCCAGGTGTTGATGCCATCACCGCGAAGAGTGGTTTCACTGCTGATATCATGACCGGCGAGCAGGGAGAGGGCGCTGCCGGCGATAACCCGCCCCCCGGTATTGTTGATATCCTGGCGGGCCCGTAAATCCACCCTGTCACCCTGAATATCTCCGCGGTTATTCAGCGTCTGCCCAGTGACCTTCGTGACGTCCCGGCCGGTTATCAGGCCGCTGTTTGTCACGTTCCCGGGAGCGTTAATGGTCACGCTGCGTCCCGCCAGCAGGGCACCGTCTCCCGACAGGTCCCCGGGACGGGCTCTCACATAAAGCTGAGGAACCTGTACGGTCTGCTGTGCGCCATCCGGCAGGGTGACCGTTTCATTAACCAGCCAGACCATATCGCTGGTCAGCAGCGCCATCTGCTCCGGGCTGAGTGCAATACCCGGCGTCAGATGGTATTCCCGGGCAAATGTGATACCGCTGTTCATCAGCGCCCTGAACTGCTCAGCATCATTGCTGTAACCATACAGATAACGCTGGCCTGTCAGTGCAATGACCTGCTCGCGAACCAGCTTTTGCTCATAATAACCATCCCCGATACGCTTCATTATCCGGTCCGGGGAGGTCGACAGCGCCTGCTGCATATAGTCGGTACCCAGCCACTGTTTTTTCTGCGTGAAACGGGGGGCGGTTTCGATCAGCCAGTGTGAGGATGTTTCCGGGTGAACGGTGAACAGGCTGTTGTCCGGCAGGCGGATATCCGGTGTCATTAAGCGAATTTCTGTGTCGCCGTGTCCGTTCTCCGGAGGGAGCGTCAGGGTGAAATGCTGTCCTGCCGGCACGATGAGTGGACTGACGTTCTGTGCGTGTGTCAGTTCGCTGAATGCCATTTCCGGTGCCACAGCCGGCGGCACCGGGTCTGGTGCTGGCGACACTATGGCCAGTGCATTTCCGGTACCCGGAATATGACGGTCAGCAGATGTCAGAGAAGCCTCCGTTAAGGCCGGCAGGGATAATGACAACAACGGGTGAGCATCCGGTGCCAGATGAATATCTGCAGGCCCGGTGGACGAAACCGGAGTACCCACGGAGGCGGCGGTCAGACTGACTGCCGCAGACGGCCTTCCGGCCACTGGCGGAGGGTTTTCAGCCGATACGGTATCACCCTCATAACGCATCAGATGCAGGGGAAGCGTGGTGGTGGTCACAGACGTTTCGTAAGCACTGGTTTTGACTCTGCTGGGCTTCTTTTTGCCTGTTGTACGTTTTCCCGGTTTTTTATGGTGCCTGCTGCCGGAACCCGCCTGCGGGGTCCCCTGGTCTGTATCTGTCACACGTCGTTCACCCTGACTTTCCAGGTTACTGACGGCACCTGTTGCCGTCAGGTCGCCGCCCGCCACAATCCGGCTGTCCTGGTTTGTCAGTGTGTTGCCCAGCCAGGACAGGCCGGCACCGGACAGAATCTCTGCCGGGTCTTTGTGGATGACCTGCGTTTCTGCGGTCACCCGGTCGAAGTAAAACTCATAAAAGTCCTTTGAACCTCCTTCCGGGGTGGTCAGGTGGTGTTCCCGGGAACCGGTATCTGCCGTGATTCGCGGGTCATTTGCATCATAACGTGGTGTGCCACCGTTAAGCTGAAACTCATGGTGGTGCTCGCGGGAGACTTCCACCGGCTCCGGACTCAGCACCAGATGTATGTCACGGTTGTCCACATTCTGCATATGAAGGTTAAGGCTGCCGCCCGCTTCAATCTGCGCACTGTGGTTTTCAAGCTGTATGCCTTCGCCGGTGGCGTGGTTCAGACTGTCGGTGTGACCGCCAATGGACATATCGCCGCCGCTGTATATCAGCGCATGGTCAGTATTGCTGAGGGTACCGGCTCCGATGTCCAGACGTTCCCGCGCGGCGATAACCGGGGCGCTGTCCGCTGTTTTGTGGTTGTTAAGCGTGTCTGCCTGAAGTACCAGGTGGTCACCGTAAATACGTCCGGTACCGGTGTTGTTCAGTGTGACGGCAGTAACACGGGTCAGTCCTCCATCCACCAGGCCGGTATTGTTCAGCGTGTCACGGGCTGTGATATCCGTATTCTGTGCGCTGATGATTCCATCAGTCTGGTTGCTGATGTTCTGCGCCAGCAGCGTCAGTGTCTGCCCGGCAGTGATGTTTCCGCTGTTGTTTACATCCCGTGCGTCATCAATCTGCAGGTTACCGTCTGCGGACAGTGTGCCGGTATTATTCAGGGAGTCAGACAGCGCCAGACTGAGGCTGCCCTGTGACAACACCTGTCCCTTACCTTCCAGTGACGATGCCCGGAGTTGTCCCCTGGTGCCGGCAATCAGGGTACCGTTTTCGTTACTGACGGTAAGCGATGGGGTGGGGCTGTCATCATGGACATTCAGTTCTTCCACTGACGACACCAGGCCGCCGGTGTTGTCGAGTGCTGCATGAATATCGGCCTCAAGCAGAGTGGCAGCCCGTAGTGCCCCCTGAGAGTTATCAAGCCTGTCGGCATGAACTGTAACCTGTTGCGCTTCAGTACCCTTGTCAGACTGCCGGGTATTCCTGTTGACCAGGAGCGGAGCGGTAACATTCAGTGCCTGACCGCCGCGCAGAAGCCCGGACGTATTATCCAGACGTTGCGTCAGGGTGAGGGTGGCATTACCCGCACTTTGCATCTCCCCTGATGAGTTATCCAGTACGCCGCCCTGCAATGCCAGTGTTCCTGCTGAAAGCAGTTTCCCCATCGGGTTGTTGATTGTGCCGGTACCGGTATTCAGCATCAGCCCGGTTCCTCCCCGGACAGTCCCGGAGGCGTTGTCGAATGAACCACTGGTGATACGGGTATCCCCGGCGCTGCTGACAAGACCCTTCGTGTTTGTGAATGTTTGTCCGTGGGTGTCTGCAACCAGGTCCGCTGCAGACTGAAGGGTACCCTGCGTGTTTACCAGTGCCCGGCTGTCGAGAGTAAGTCCGCCATTTCCGGCAACCAGGCCGTTCTGGTTACTGACGGTTCCCGCTGTCAGGGACGCTTCGCCGCCGGCCGCAATGAAACCGGTCTGGTTATTCAGGTCACCCGCATTCAGCGTCATCGAAGCCAGTGAAACCAGACCGCCAGTGGTGCCGCTGTCGGTGTTTATCAGTGACTGCCCCTGCGTGTCAATCGTCAGCGTGTCATCCGCACGGATAAGTCCCCCGGAGTTTGTCAGCGTAAGGGAAGTGAGACTCAGTGAGTGACCGCTGGTGATACCGCCCCTGATATTCGAGATATTACCGGTATCCATTCTGACCAGCCCCTGACTGGTTACCAGCCCGTCCTGGTTATTCATCTCACCACTTTGCAGCACCAGGTCGCCTCCGCTACGGATATTCCCCTGGTCACTGTTATTCAGTAAGGCATTCTGCGTATCCAGCCAGAGATTACCTGCTGACTGGATGAGGCCGCCCGCATTCTGTGTTTCTCCTCCTTTCAGCGTCAGCGCGCCGTTAAGGCCGGCCAGCGTTCCGTTGCGGTTGTCAAGGCTGTGGAAAGAAACGGAAGTTGTCTGCCGGCTCAGTAACGTACCCGAGTGGTTGTCCAGTGTCCCCGTAGTGAGGGTGAGCTCCCCGGCGCTGAAGATACCGCCTTCTCTACCGCTGTCTGAATTTATCAGCGTCAGTCCGTGTGTGTCGGCTTCAAGATTACCCCCGGCCCGGATACGTCCGGCGTTGTTATCCAGTTTTCCTGTGTCAAGGTGTAATGAACCGGCGGCGTCCAGCCTGCCACCCTGATGGCTTAACGTTTCTTCGCCGGTACTGATGCTGACGTTCTGTCCGGCCAGTACCCCGTGGTCACCATCAAACCGGCCGCCAGTGATGTGAATGTCACCGCCGGCAATAATCCCGCCGGTCTTACCGCTGTCTTTATTGATTAAAGCATGATGATGCGTATCCAGCGTGAGCATACCGGCAGACTGCAACAGTCCCCGGAGATTGCTGACGGTATCTGATAACAGCGACAACGTCCGGTCAGACAGAATGTTGCCGTCTGAATTGTCGGTATCCTGTACGGTGAGACCGGCAGCCCCCGATGCCGCAATGGTTCCCCTGGCGTTATTCAGGCTTCCCCCATTCAGCGCCAGTTCCCCCCGGGAGAGAATGCCTCCGCTGTCTGCGGTATCCGCATTGATGATATGTTGCCCGTGCGTATCAATACTCAGTTTTTTGCCGGACTGGATGCGACCGCCGCTGTTGTCAATCTCACCACTGCTCAGCGTCAGCGCACCCTGACTGATGATACCGTCATCCTGTCCGTTGTTGACGCTGGTCAGAGCCTGACCGTGCGTATCAAGCGCCATATCCTGCGCCGACCAGATTAAACCTGACGAGTTGTCCAGCAGACCGCTGTCCAGCGTCAGGGAGCCACCGCTGCGGATACCGCCTGACGAACCGCTGGCGGTGTTATCGAGTCTGGCACCCTGAGTGTTCAGGGTGAGATTCGTGCCGGCCTGCAACAAACCAGCCTGGTTCAGGGTATTCTTCGCAAGTATGGACAGCATCCCTTCCCGGTTATCCAGTCCTGCAATGTTCACGCTGGTGTCAGCCCTGCCCGCAATATGACCGTGCTGATTATCGGTTTCGCCGGCGTTCAGCGTCAGCGTTCCGCCGCTGACAATCCCCCCGTTATCCGCGCTGTCCCGGTTAATCAGATGTTGCCCGTGAGTGTTTATTCCGAGAGAACCTCCGCCCACGATTTGACCGGCGGTGTTATCCAGTTCGCCACTGTTGAGCGTCAGTATGCCTTTACTGAACAGGGTTCCACCGGCGTTAACGAGCGGGTTGCCCTGCGTGTCTGCCAGCAGGTTGCTGCCGGACTGAACCCGGCCGCCATCGTTGCGTAACCCGGAAGTGTTCAGCATCAGGCTGCCGGTATGACTGGCAAGCAGCCCTCCCCGGTTATCCGTCTGACCGGCGGTGACTGTGGTTTCTGCCTGTCCGGCCAGGGTACCGTTCCGGTTGTCCAGTGCCCCGGTGTCAAGGGTGAGCCGGCCTCCGCCCAGAATGCCGCCATCACTCCCGCTGTCCTGGTTTATGAGGGCTGTGGCACCTGTGTTAATCAGAGTATCTTTCAGCGACCGGATAAGACCCCGGGTGTTATCCAGTTCACCACTTTCCAGCGTGATGTTTCCGCCGCTGAGTATACGGCTCCCGGTGTTGTTCAGTGTCTGGCGGTGGGTGTCAATATGAATATCATTCTGCGCCTGAACCAGGCCGCCGCCATTGTTCATGTCATTCACACTGAGGCTCAGACCACCGGACTGGCTGCCCAGAATACCGTTGCGGTTATCCGTACTTCCTGCCGTGATGCTGACATCATTCCTGCCGGTGAGAACTCCGCTGTGGTTATTCAGCGTTGCGGTGGTGAGTGTGAGGCGGCCACCACTGAGCATACCACCGTCATTCCCGCTGTTCTGATTGATGAACGCCGACGTACCGGTATTAACGGACATATCTCCGGCAGACTGAATGAGTCCGCCGGTATTATCGACATCCCCGCTGCTGATGGACAGGTTCCCCTGGCTTATGATACCGCCGTTACTGCCGCTGTGGGTGTTAACCAGCGTCCCCGGCGTGGTCAGCGTCAGTCCTGTACCACCGAATATTCGTCCCGAAACGCTGGTGAGACTGTGTGACGACAGGGTGAGCGCCTGCTGTGCGCCAAACGTTCCCCTGGCGTTATCCATTTCACCGGTCGTGGCGTTCAGCCAGCCATTGCTGCTCAGCCAGCCTGCGGTGTTATCCATTTTGCCCGTACGGAGCGTCAGGCTCCCCAGGCTGATGATGCCGGCTTTTCCGCTGTCACGGTTGGTCAGCGTCCCGCCCCGGGTATCCAGCATCATATCGTGGTCACTCTGCAGAAGCCCCCCGGAGTTATCCAGTCCGTGCACCGAAAGGTTCAGACTCCCGCCGGCGGCTATTGTCCCCTGGCTGCTGAGCACAGTACCGCGGTCAGACAATGTGATATTTTTCCCGGCCGTGACCACACCACCGGTGTTGTCCAGCCCGTCCGCAGAAAGTATGAGGTCGTTTCCGGCCTGAATTTTTCCCTGTGTACTGAGAAGGGCCTGACTGGTTATACCCATATCCGTCATTGCCGCAAGCCGGCCTTCTGTCCCGGTGAGTGAATCTGCCTGAATCCGCAGCGCTCCGGCAGAGAGAATACTGCCGCCGGTATAGTCCACCGCGCCGCTGACAGCCATGGTCAGCGTGCCTTTTCCGGTCTGGCGTAGTTCACCCTGTGAGATATCCAGCGAATCAGCCTGGAGTGACAACGAATCCGCAGTCAGGGACGCTCCGCCAAGCCCCGTATAATTACTGTTCAGCACCAGTTCACCATCGCTGCGGACAGCACTGTGTCCGCCGCTGAACGTGCCGGCATCAAGCCGGAAACGACCGCTTCCGCTATGGAGCAGGGTACTGCCTGTTGCATTCAGCACCGGTGTTGTGAACATCAGATTCCGGCTGCGGGTGGCAAGAGTACCGCCGTCAAGGTTCACTTCCCTGCTGATATTAAGCCGGAGGTCATCCGGCCCCGTCTGTATCAGTGTACCGCCGGTCGCAGACAGTACCGGGGTCTGAAACTGCAGCCCCCGGGCCTGCACACGGGCATTATCAGTGATGATGGCTGACGGCGAGGTGAGGGTCAGGGTATCATCCGCCTGAATCTGGCTGCCGGCAGCGCTGAGCTTTCCGGTCGTTGCCTTCACTGAAGTGTTACGTGCCACAGCGGTGGCGTTATCCAGGGCGACGGAAGCTCCCTGCAAAACGGCATTACCGGTGGCGCTGATGTTACCGTGGTCAGACAGTACGTCAGTAGCGGAGAGCGTCTGCTGACTGTTTCCTGTCCTGTTTCCGTGGCGGTCAGCCCCAGCAGCCAGCAGACTGTCGTGCCCGGCCTCAAGTGTTCCGGCGGCGAGGACCATGCCCCCTCCGGTCATCAGACTGCCATTGTGAGTTATCGTACCGGGGGTATGCACCCGGGCATTGTCCGCGGCATAAGTTTGCCCGTTGCTTTCCATACCGCTGCCGGCATCCATATGTATATCATGGTCTGCCGTGATATAGCCTGAAGCGGTATTGCGTATCTGCCCACTGGCTTTCACGCTGACGGTTTGTTGCGCTTTCAGCCGGCCCTGATTCACCACATCACCGTGCACGGAGGTGATATTCACCGCCCCGGATGCCGCGATACTGCCTTTATTTCGTATGGTGCCATCTGCGGTAAGGATAATGTCCCCGGGCATGGAGGCCGTGTCACCCTCCATATTGACACCCATACCTTTTTCAGTGCCAATAAAGGTGATTTTGTTCGCATACATTCCACCAAGCGCGGAAGAATCCAGGGCAAACGCTGGCTTTGCTGACCCATCATCCGCCTTTGCTGTAATGGCATCTGCAGAAACGGAACCATCCTCCCCGGTGAGGATGGTATTTGGTCCTGTCACGACGGTGAGTTCCCCCGCCTGGATTTCCGCGTTCAGCTTCACTGCCCGGGCGAAAATTTCGGTGGTGGTGGCATCCCGGGTATCCAGCCCTTTTCCCTGAATCACCACGTCTCCCCGGCTGACGTCATACCCGGCTATCCGGTTATTCTGCATCTGTACCTGGCCGGTGGTGAGCGTGGCTTTATTCGCATTGATAAATCCACAGCCGCTGCAGGTAATGCCGGAAGGGTTGGCTATCACCACCTGTGCGCGCTTTCCGGCCACCTCCACATAACCGTGAAGCAGACTGGGGTTACGGGAGTTCACCTCATTGACGATGACGCTTGCTTCACTGCGGGCCAGATGCGGGTTTCCGGTCACCCAGCCTCCCTGTTGGGTCTGAACGGGTTTGTGGGAATTGTTGAGAATGGCACCACGGTTATCGACATCAAACTGCGAATATTTATTTACGGATACCCCACCGGCTCCGGGCGTCTGGATATCAATCTGGGGCAGACCGTTTGCAGTGGTCAGTATATTGGGTTGCTGGTTTCCCGGGGCGGAGGTGTCACGGTGAATCACGCTCCGGGCGTCAACTGGCGCAGAAACCAGGCCTGAGGCCAGCAGAATGGCAAAAGATAACACCGACAGTGACAGTCCGGCGGGAACGGTGTCGGTGAATGAGGAAAACACGCCTCAGAGAACGACCGGCGACCGCAGCACGCCCGGCACGGGCAATATCAGGCACCACCATCATCATGGCCCTGACCTGACTGAAAATGACGCGGTAACGCAGCCTGTTCATTATATTTGTCCTTAATACCGCCAGCTAACGGAAAAACCTGTGGTTATCCGGCTGGTTTTAAAACCGTCCGGTCTGGACAGGGGACGCCCCATAAACAGGTCGTAACTTAAACCGGTTATCCCGGGGTTACCCCTCAGCCCCAGTACGCCACCGGCCAGATGGCGACCGGGCAGGTATTCCGCTCCGTGGCCGCTGACGGAACCATAATCCAGCCCCAGATACAGTGCCTGCTGTGGTACGGGGAGCTGCCAGACCAGCTCATTACGGGAATATCCGCCATTGTTCGCGCTCAGCGTCCGTTCACCGTCAAATCCCCGGACCGTCCAGCGGTTTCCGATGGAGAACTGATCCTGTGAAGCCAGAGGCGTTGAACTTATCTGGCGCAGATACTGTGTACTGAAATTAAAGGACTGTCCCTGGAACGTGAAAGGTATTGTCAGGCCGGCATTCCATGTGAGAATTTTGCCAAGCCCGGTGGCCTCGCCATACTCTTCTCCCGGAACCGGCTGTGCGCCAAACCAGCGGGTACCCCGTTGCCAGCTGATGCCCGCATCCAGGGTGGCGCTGCCGATGTAGTGACGGTGGGTGAATCCGATACGCCAGGCACTGGTGGTTGTGCGCTGTACGTCTGTTTCAGTGTCATTAATGTACTGGCGGCTTTCCCGGGTCAGTACGTCATAGCTGAGTGTGTCTTTCCAGGATTCGTTACGGTACAGCACCCGGCTGAGCTGCATGCCGAGGTTTTTCTGCGTGCCCCGATAACGGGTGTCAGCGTCAAATCCTGCCACAGTCTGGGTGTAATCGCTCTCTGAGGCACTGAAGCTCCAGAGCCAGTAACCGAACGGAATGGCGTAATAACCTGAAAGATTTTGTGAGTTTTTTCGACCAGCAAATTTCAGGTCGTGGGTACCGGAAATAAAGAAGGTATCGCTGAGAGACAGAGGATTATCCAGCCACAGCGTGGCGGTACCCTGGTACCGTCCGGTTTCCTGTTGTCCTGCGTCATCTATATCCAGGCCAATACGCCAGATACGGGACTGGTGACGCGTGATCACAATATCGCTTTCTCCGGGCATATTACCCGGTACAATTGCCAGTTCAGCCTCAACGGACGGTGGGCGCTGCAGGTTTTCCATACCCTGCTCAATATCACGTAAATCAAGCAAATGACCGTGACGTGCAGGCATGGCGTTCCAAAGATGAATGTAATCGCTGCTGCCGGGCGCCAGACGAACATCGCCGATCCGGCCCGGAACAATCTGCAGATGCAGGGTACCCTGCCTGAGATCCTGGCCGGGAACCAGTACCCGGCTGGTGACCCAGCCATATGAGCTCAGCCTGTCCTGCATCCTGCCAGCAAGTTGTGTAATCCCCCTTATTCCCAGGCAGTTACCACGGATCTGCCGGGTGAATGAAGAGAAAGGAACCCAGTGAGGAAAATTGTCACGGCCCTGTATATCAATATGTGTGAGAGGAAAACAGGGGGATTCAGCCGGAAATGTTAACGACGTGTTCTCATTTGTTTTCCCGGGAGCGAGACGGACATCAGGTGTGGCAGGGACAAGTTTTTCCAGCAGCGCTTTCTGCTGAGCCTGCTGATGCATCACTGACTGGCTGGTTGTCGCTTTTGCTGACAGACAAAACAGAGCTGATAACATAACAACTCCTGCATCCAGGCTTTTATATCGTATTTCCATATGTCATATTTACAGTCCCTTTACATTATTAACAGGCTATTCAATGCAGATTAATATTGTCAATGACTAAAAAATGATCAGGGGAAGGGGGGCGTTATCCGCTTTACATATGTGGCTTGTTGTGTAGACGATGCTGATGTTGAAGGGTAAAACATACGACATCTTTATACAGAACTCAGGTGAGAGCATGATGATTCATATACTGTCGCCGCAACTGGCCAATCAGATAGCGGCCTGGGAGGTGGTGGAGCGCCCAGCCTCCATTGTGAAGGAATTACTGGAAAACGCCATCGATGCCGGCGCCACCGACATCAGGATTGATGTGGAAAAAGGCGGCGTAAAAAATGTATCCGTGTCAGCGATAACGGCAGCGGCATCAGTAAAGATGAACTGATTCTGGCGCTGATGCGTCACGCCACCAGTAAGATATCCAGCCCTGAATTTTTGTAACAGATGCCCGGGAAATATGAACAGTCTGAAGCAGGCTGTATATATTCGTATCAGGCCGGGTACCGAACTCACAGAAAATAATAAGGAAATGTTACCGCTACAGCCATCATGATGGTGAGGTGTGTGGCATAGTAATCATCTGTATCTGCAGAGTGCAGGAGAAATCATGACGATTCATATTCTGTCGCCGCAACTGGCCAATCAGATAGCGGCCGGGGAGGTGGTAGAACGCCCGGCATCCATTGTGAAAGAGCTGCTGGAGAACGCCATCGATGCTGGTGCCAACGACATCAGGATTGATGTGGAAAAAGGTGGCGCAAAATGTATCCGTGTCAGCGATAACGGCAGCGGCATCAGTAAAGATGAACTGGCCCTGGCGCTGATGCGTCACGCCACCAGTAAGATATCCAGCCTGGAAGACCTGGAGGGGATAGCCAGTCTGGGGTTTCGCGGGGAAGCGCTGGCCAGTATCAGTTCCGTGTCGCGGCTGACGCTGACGTCCAGAACGGCGGAACAGGACGAAGGCTGGCAGGTGTACACGGAGGGAAGGGATATGTCCCCGGTGGTACAGCCGGCGTCTCATCCGCAGGGGACGACCGTTGAAGTGCTGGATTTGTTTTACAACACCCCGGCGCGACGTCGTTTTCTGAAAAGCGATAAAACAGAGTCCGGGCATACGGAAGATGTGGTGCGCCGGATGGCGCTGTCACGACCGGATGTGGGGTTCACCCTGACGCATAACGGTAAACGCCTGCTGCACTGTGCCGCAGGAAAATCCGGGGCATTGGCCGCATCGCGGCTGGCTGCTGTCTGTGGAAAGGACTTTGCTGACCGGGCGGTATACCTGGAGTGGCCGCACCACAGCATGCAGATGAGCGGCTGGGTGGTACCGCCTCAGCCGGACGGTAAGAGCTTTGATGTGCAGTATTTCTTTGTCAACGGCCGTGCGGTCAGGGACAGGGTGATAATGCATGCCGTGCGCCAGGCATACGGACATATACCGGATGGCGGTCAGCAGCTGGGTTATGTGCTGTACCTGGAGCTGGAAGCGGAACAGGTGGATGTGAATGTTCACCCGGCCAAACAGGAAGTGCGTTTCCATGAGAGTCGCCTGGTACATGATTTTATCTGTCAGGGCGTGCTGTCGGCGCTGAACCAGAATGAAGCAACCGGGCTGCTACTGGAAGAAACCGCCGCCCTGACGGTCACGGACTGGCTTCCCGACAACAGAAAGGCGGCGGGCGGGAACAGCTTTGCAGACCCTGGGTCACATTCGTCCGGAGGATCTGGTGGCGGTGGTCGGGGTGGATATCAGCCGGAGGGCTTTAACCGCCAGGCGGGAAGGGCATACCAGCAGTTGCTGCAGACGCCGGGGGCTACCCCATCACTGCCGCTACCGGAAGTCGCCAGAGTATCTGATAACCTCATGTTTCCGGGAACGGACTACCGGCTTCTGGCGCCCGTGAGACAGAAATATGCTCTGGCGACCAACGGGAGTGAAGTTTACCTCCTGTCGCTGAAAAGGGCGTGGCAGTACCTTCTGGAATGTCGGCTGTCTGCAGAAGGCGATAACAGACCGGTATCGCAGCCTCTGCTGATGCCGGTGAGACTGAAGCTGAACCGTGAAGAGCGGGACTTACTGCGACTGTGGCAGCCCTACCTTGAACAGTCTGGTATCCGGTTTACAGTGGATGGCTATGGCGTGGTGTTCAGCGGTGTACCAGCCATGATTCGGGAGCAGCCGCTGACATTACTGCTGGGGAAACTGGCGGAATGGCTGTCCCGGGAGAGTGAACCTGAAACAGCCCCTGAATCTGCCCGCGTCAGCCGGTGGCTGGCGGCGAACTGCGAATATACCGGAGTGAAGGATATGGCGGGCCTGACGGCGTTCTGCGGACAATTGCAGGGAGCCCCGGATGCCCTGATATCTGAAGATGGAAAACTGAAGCCCGGGCTGCTTATTCAGATACTGCTGGAAGAATATACAGGAATGCTGGAGCCGGAGTTGTCAGATTAACTGGCATCACCCGGATGAGTACCGTTCTCGCAGTGAGGACAAAAGAGGCGCTCCCCGGCAACGGTATGTAGGCGCGTTTTATCCGGCGAATAAGGGGCATAAGCGCTTCCGGAATGCGGATGGCGGGGAGTCTGCGGGGTGCGGGGCGGCAAAGAGCCCTGCTTAACATACTGTTGGGCAGGCTGGCTGACGACGGGATATATCAAAATCAAAAATTGCGTAACCCCAGTATAAATATGGAATAAACAGAAATTACGATAATGCTTATACAGGTTCCGCATGATATTGTCCGTGCCGAACGACCGGTTCCAAGATAATGAGTCTCCAGCACTATGATATTGGCTGCAGGAGGAAGAAAACAGAAAAGATACAGAGTGGCAGGATTATCTGTTAAGAGTGGTTGATGCCATAAATGAGCAATAAAAAGTAATAGTGTGATTATTAGTGAAATTACGAACGCTCTCTTGATAAAGAAAAGTATCTCCAGACGAAAATCTCTGGCGCTAAATTTTATTTTTGCCAGCCAAAGTCCCAGTATTCCCATTCCAAGAAAATTCAAAAGAAATTTTGCGAGGTCATAAACATAATCAAACCACAGAACTATCTGTTGTCTTAAGGGAATAAGAAGAATTCCGATAATGAGTGCCATTACGGGAGGGGTTTTTAAAATTTTTATGAGGCTGGATTTGTTACCTGACAACATGCCAGCTCCTGCTGAGTTTCCGATAATAGAACTGCCAACATATGCTGCAATAAAAATAATTGCGGCGTCATTACCGAATAATGCACTGGCTACTGGTAAACCTAACCACCCAATATTAAGATAAACGAAACAAAGAGTCATTACCGGGTCCTGGTTTGTATACTTCCCTATGGCTATCATGATTAACATAATTAATGCCGTGGCTGAAATTATACCGCCCATGTCACTGAATTGAGTGGATATATTGAACGTAATCACAACCGGGATGATAATTTTTGTTAATAATAATGAAACTGAAGATTTTAAATCCCATGACGTTTTGCCCAGTATCCATCCAATACACAGATAAACAAACGGAAGTAGAATAATCATATGATCCCCTTGACATTTTTTACGTATTCGGATGCCCACTGTCTGACCCAGATGCTCACAGCATTGAACGTTGAACCATAATGCATTTGTAGAAAATAAGCATCCCTTACTTAAGGGACCAATATTATAAAGTCCGTGAATATTATTGCCGTTAACTTTACATTGTAAAATTAACGGATCTATATTTATTCCTCCACATGGATGTGGATGGTTTTCAATAAGCTTATTAATTAGAAGGTTTTCAAGGAGAGTATTCCTCATTTTTTTTATGTTGTAGTTGCCGCCGGTCGCATCCCAGAAATAGTTCGATTTCAGGGTTCCTGATGAGGTTCTTATGCTGAATTTTTGGTCCTGATATACGGGAGGTGTTTGTATTTGGTGAAATTTTAATTTTTCATTAACTGATGCCTGAGATAATTCATAAAATACCTCATAAGGAACAGAGGGACGCCAGGTTGCCCAGAGAACACCGTATTTTGTTAAAAAATTTTGTTTTTGCTTTATTGTCATGACGCTCCATATTTTATGCATATAGGGTCGGGTTGAGACAAGAGTATCCTGACAGGGCAGGTTTCCTTTTTTAGCTCGTTCCAGAAGGAAATAAAAATATTCAGTGTGATTTCCTTTTTTTAGCAGTGATATTGCGATTTTGAATTCCCCGTTATTTCTTAAAAGGCAAAGCTCTTTATGTAAAAGACGAATGAAAACATCAAATGTATCTTCCGGATACTGGATGGCTGACAAAATATTTTTCCAGCTTAAACAGACAGGTGTATAATTCTCTTCTCTGGTCAGATATGTTGGGATAAATCCGTTGCGTGAACATAAGTGAGCACTGCTTCCTCCTTTATGGTGGATATAACGGAAGGCATCTATAGCAGTGAGACTGTTTCCTGCAATTATTATTTCATCATTAACAGACGGCAGATACTGTGAATAATGGTTTATAAAGCCAGGGGTACCGTTAAACTCCGGAAACGAATCTGCAGGAGGTGAACCAATACACATAACAACTTTATGAGCACTTACTGTATTTCCATTATCGTCTGTAATAATGAAGAACTCGTTTTTTCTGATTACGGATATCACGCTACCGGGAAACTCCGTAATCTGCAATATTTCATTTTCATTGATGTCTTTATATGTCTGGTGTATAAATTCTGAGTACAGAAGACGAGAGGGCCAGCGTTCCTGGCAACCGCATGTTGCCCGTAGCCAGTGTTCAAACCTTCCTGGCTCCATGGCAGATACTGACACCATGCTGGAAGGTGTATTAACTTTATCGATATTATGTGCATCGCCAAAAGCGTTACCGCTGGCGAAGGTGCATAAGGGGTTAAAAACAGCTATTTCAGGTTTTTTAAACCGTAAAGAATATACTTCGTCCTGAATCTGACTTAGCAAACTTACCCCGGTTGCACCAGGCTCTATAATAACGATGTCAAACATATGGTTTTATCATTTCCATCCTGCTGTAATAATGGTGGTTATAAATTTGTATCAGATTTATTTTAATAAAATTACATGGAAAAATCTATGAATTGTAGCAGGTAATTGTCAACATAAAGAGTGAGCCATAAATCTGATATTATATTTCTGCCGCTGATTTGCAGAATGATGCTGAAGAAGAATTAACATCAGAAAATTATATAAAAATCAGACTTCACAGTGTGGACAGAAGGAGGCTCTTCGGTATGTCGGTACGTTTTATCCGGCGAATAGCGAGCATGAACGTTACCGGAAGGTGAGGATACGTGCGTCAAAAAAGTGAATAAGTCAGGGAGCCGAATGGAACCTCATCTCCTTCCTCTTTGTTATGGAAGAATTGTAATATCTATTTGCCATACAAAGATAATGGGTAATACCGATCAGCTTCAAATATTCAACCTTTATTCTTTTATGAATATGCAATTTCAGTTGCAGGCGAAAAAATTTTGTTTCATGTTAGTATAACGTTCTACTATAACGTTATATCTATAAACATAACCCTTATATGGATGGGTTTTTATACAGGGGATCAGCATGAGTCTGATATCAGGTCTTGTTAAGTCGTTGTCTAAACTGTCTATGATTGGTCGCGCATTAATGTTGCCTATCTCATTACTGCCCGCAGCAGGTCTGCTACTGGCCTTTGGAGATAAATTTCATCTGCCATTAATGATGAATGCCGGAGGGGTGATATTCGATAATTTACCGATGCTTTTTGCCATTGGTTCAGCGGTGGGTCTGGCGTCGGAATCCGGTATCGCGGCGCTTTCGGCAGCGGTGTCGGTATTTGTCACCAATATCACCATTAGCACCGTGCTCGGGATAACGCCGGAGATGGCTTCTCAGGGCGGAAAATACGCCATGGTGGTGGGTATTCCAACCCTGCAGATGGGCGTGTTTGGTGGGCTTATCTGTGGGATCCTCGCCGCGTGGTGCTATAACCGCTTCCATGCCATGCAGTTGCCGGAGTTCCTCGGCTTCTTCTCCGGTAAACGTTTTGTCGCTATTGCTACCGCCATGTTGTCGTTCATCATGGGCCTGCTGTTGCCTTATATCTGGCAGCATATTCAGGCCGGTATCGATGCGCTTTCTGTTGTGGTCAATGGTGATAACCAGGCGGCTTCAACCTTTATTTTCGGCCTGGTGGAACGTGCGCTCATCCCGCTCGGTCTGCATCATATCTGGTATCCGTCGTTCTGGTACTCCTTCGGCGACTACACCACCCATGCGGGTCAGGTTATCCACGGTGATCAGACTATCTGGTTCAAAATGCTGGAAGAAGGCGTTAAATCCTTCAGCAGCGATACTTATCAGAACGCCGGTAAGTTCATGCAGGGGGAATTCCCGCTGATGCTGTTCGCCCTTCCGGCTGCGTGTCTGGCGATGTATCACGAAGCACACAGCAAAAACAAAAAGATTGCCGCCGGTATTCTGTTCTCCGCGGCGCTGACCTGCTTTTTAACCGGGATAACCGAGCCGGTGGAGTTTACCTTCATCTTTGTCGCTCCTGTCCTTTACGTCTTTAATGCCATCATGGCCGGTCTGGCGTATATGACCATGTACCTGCTGCATGCACATATCGCCAAGTCGTTCTCTGCCGGATTCATCGATTACCTGTCGTTCGGGATCCTGCCGTCGTTCAACGGCTATCAGACCAATTTCCTTAGCGCGGTGATTATCGGGATCCCGATGGCGCTTTTCTACTACTTCACCTTCCGCTACGTGATCCGCCGTTTCGACGTGAAAACACCGGGCCGTACCGACGTGACCACCACCGCCGAAGGGAAAACCGATACTGAAATCGCCACGGAAATTATTGGCCTGCTGGGCGGTGCGAAGAATATTGACTCCGTTGCTTCCTGCATTACCCGCCTGCGTCTTGAGGTGACAAAGGGAGATCTGGTCGATAAAGACGGGCTGAACGCAGTTGGAGCACGCGGCGTCGTCTTCGTCGGTGACAGGGGAATTCAGGTTATATTTGGTGCGCGTGCACAATTTATCGCACAAACCATGTCGACAATGATCGGTAAATAGTCAGAATAGGCTTAACGTCTCCTGATCCGGCGGGGGACGTTAATTATCTGACTGATAGCGGAGCGTTTTAGGGAGCAGATTTGAAGAAAGTCAGCATTATTGATGTGGCGAAGCAGGCAGGTGTTTCGGTTTCCACGGTTTCTTTGGTTCTTCGCCAGAAAGGGAAGATTTCCGCCGCAACTATCGGTAAAGTCCACGCGGCAATTGAAACACTGGGTTATGTGCATAACGTGGCAGCCGCCAACCTGCGTTCCAGCACTTCCAATCTGATAGGTCTTATCCTGCGAGATTTCAGTGACAGCTTTTCCATTAAAGTGATGGCCAGTGTGGTTCAGGAACTGGAAAAGCTTGGATACATGGTGTTTATCACCCAGCCTCTGAATGAGGAGGAGCATCTGGAACGTTGTCTTTTGTCGTTTAAGCAGCATGGTGTTGCTGGAATGATTTATCTGGCTGCAGACTCCACCATTTCATGTTTGCCGGAAAAGATTCGTCAGTGTTCGCTTCCCCGGGTTGTTATATCGCAATCGCCGGTTGATGATAGCGGGGATCTGGTAATTCGTGATAACCGTCAGGCGGCAAGTCTTGCTGTGCGTTATCTGATTGAGAAAGGGCACCGTAACATTGCCTATATTGGTGGTGGGGCTAAGGACTTGATTCGTCAGCAGAGACTGTCAGGATTTCACAGTGTACTGAAGCAGTACGGAATGGCCTGGCGTGAAGAGTTAACGCCTTCCTGTAACGATGACACCAGTTCAGCAGCAGTTATTACTCGTCAGTTGCTGGAAAAAAATAACACCATCACAGCTCTTCTTTGCCATTCACCGGATGTAATGATTGGTTGTACTACAGGTATTCACCAGGTAGGACGAACAGTGGGTAAAGACGTATTTCTGACACAGCAGGTGGCGCTGGTTGGTTTCGAGGATATAGTCTGTATGAATCTGACATCCCCGTCGTTTACCTGCGTTTCATCAGCCAGTGAAGAAACCGGCCGTCAGGCGGCAACACTGATAATTCGCAAACTGAAAGAACCGGGGATGCAACCGCAAAAAATCACATTATCAGGGAGTCTGTTAGTACGGGAGTCTGCGTAGTTTCCCGCCTAATACCCGCCCCTGATTTTATCAGACGTGTATTTTATTTTTGAAGGCGACAACGACACAGCGAATTCTGGTATCTCTGACAGAATGTATCGGTACGCAATGAGGTGGGCCGGACTATAAGAATGAAACTAGCCCCCGCGGTGAGGAAAGACAGGAGCTCCCCGATACCGTTATGGCGGCACGTTTTATGTAGCGACTGGCGGTCATGATCACTTCCGGCATACGGTAGGCGGGGAGCCTGCGGGGTGCGGGGCGGCAAAGAGCCCCGGTTAACATAATATTCAGTGATTAATCAGTGATTTCTCTTTTAAAAATCGCTGAAGCCA
This sequence comes from Salmonella sp. SG203, assembly GCF_013350575.1. NCBI lineage: Bacteria > Pseudomonadati > Pseudomonadota > Gammaproteobacteria > Enterobacterales > Enterobacteriaceae > Salmonella > Salmonella sp. SG203. The sequence goes on along the minus strand of NZ_SNMT01000008.1, from coordinate 198,971 downwards.
GTTGTTCTTTCTGATATGCCAGATACCGTAACCGGTTTACCTCCAGAACCAGATGGCTAATCTCAGACATCAGCGATTCTTCCAGTAAAGGTACCCACAGTTGTGTCGCCATCTGCGGTCAGGAAGTTGCTGATGCAATTCAGAGGGGGAGGTACCAGCCTCTACAGGCTACCTGTATGGTAAAGGACAATACCCACACGTTTTCCCTGTTGATAACCTCATATGAAAATGATTATCGTTCCTGTTGCCTCATTTTCCCGCGATGGTTCGTGAGGCTGGCATTGCCCACATAACTTTTATTATTCCAGTTTGTTCCCCCGGTCTCTTCCCGGAGCCGGGGACTTTTTTAACGGAGGGAGTAACATGAATCCACTGGTTTCTGTGTTTTCCTGGCTAGCGGTATCCGTTATGGGTGGAATATGGTTTGCCTGGATGCTTGAGCTGAATGGCCTGGCTATTTTCTGACACCGTGTAACAAGGGCATCCTTCCATAACATCCGGAAGAATACCTTTGTACAGTTTTATTCCGTCTTCTCTTTCAGTATGATGCTGAATTCAGCGCCGCGGGAATCGACCAGTCGGAGTGTCAACGGCATATCATCCTTCAGTGGTTCTGCTGTGGCAGGTAACGCGATGGTCGCCTTCGCCCCCACTTCGCCTTCAATGCCATACAGTGCGGGCTTAAATTTATTGTAGTCGTAGTCATTACGGAAATTTGCAGCCGGAACGGCAGACAACATTCTGGTATCCCAGTGGAAAACTTTCTCCCCCTGACTGTTGATGAGCCAGGCATCCATTATATTCACAGGTGCTTCCGGGGTACCGGCATCCAGATAGGCATGGAATGAAACGGAACCATCCGCGTTAAGCACGCCGTTGTCCAGTGAAATATGATGTTTAGTCGGACTGACGGGACCTGAATGGAACCAGGTGACGACGGAACCGCGATAATGATGATAGGTGCCAATATCAAAGACAACAACAAAGAGCAATGTCCACAATGCCAGCTTTTTATAACCACCGTCATTCAACGGAACCGGAAGGGAACCGCCGCACCAGCGGAACAGCCAGCTTTTTTCCCATGAAGGATTCTTTCTCAGAAGGATATTATCGACGGCATAGTGCGGAGAGCCACAGAGGAATATGGTTGCCCCCATTGCCAGATTGCAGGCAGCCATGGTCCATTCATCAATACAGGTCGCCCCCTGCCAGCCAAACATCAGCATAAGCAGGACGGAGAATACCATTGAGATAAAAGCTGATATTCGGGTGAAAAGGCCAATCATCAGAAATGCGCCAACAAGGAACTCGGCGGCACTGAAAATAATGATACCGGCATACAGCAACCAGAAGTGCTGAAGCATGAAGGAAATCACATGCTCCAGCCCCAGCAGGGCACCCGGCATGGCGGTCTGGAACTTGTTTGCCATCCAGTGTGCGGAATGTGGGTCAATCTTCTGTGTTCCGTAGATAAAGCGTCTTGAGCCGCCTCCCCAGTAGATAAAGCCCTGAATAACCCTGACGGAGAGCAGTCCCATGGACATAACCATGAACCGGTCTGCAGGCTCCCTGAGTTTAACCATAATGGATGCTGACATCTTTGCCTATATGCGTTATGTGCCCGGGACAGGATACCCGGCCAGGTGTGACAGACGCCGGAAACAGGAACCGGTATGAAATGTTATATCGTCAGTTACGCTGTTTACATAAACTGACAATTTAAAAAACTATAAGATGCAGGTTACTGATGTCAACAAACGCACATTGGGCATTAATGCGGCACTACATTGTAGTGCGGAGTCTGGTGTATGATTTGGGCGAATCAATCAGCGACATGTGGCAGAGGAGGGACTGAGTGAAGAAAATACTGTGTGTTCTGGCGGGTATGCTGGCCGTAACGGCAGCACATGCGGATTATCTCCGCGACATACAGATGTCCATGCAAAAAGCGAACACGGGAACGGAAGCCGTGACGCTCTGGAATGTGTACCGGATGACGGACAGCGAGGGAAGCAGGGTAGTCTGCGGTTTTGTCAAAGGGTTTGATGATACCGGCCACTTTATGCCATTTCTCTATAAGAACGGCGAACTGTTCCTGAATAACAGCGCACGTCCTGAGCAGGGGCAACAGACATACCTGGCCTCACCGTGCAGTCACACCTCATCGCCAGTGTGACCATAATAAGGGAATGATGACGCCAGCCCCGCTTACTGAGCCGGGCTGGTTTTTTGTTTAATAGCGGCCACGATTTCCTGATGACAGAGCGTGACGGCCTGAAGTTCTCCGCGCAGTGAAGCTATCTGTTCCCGTAGTTCTGTCGTTTCCCGTTGCGCTTCATTTCGCTCATGTGCCACTGCTGCCGTTTCTTTTTCCGCTGCGGCCAGTTTTTCCTGCAGTGAACTGATGAGGCTGCGGGACTCCTCCAGCTCACTGGCGAGCTGGTCGGCGAGAGCCGCTGCCTCAGCGCGGGCCGTTTCCGTTTCAAGGCGGGATTTTTCCAGTGCCTCCCGTTCTCCGGCAAAACCGGCGTCAGCCATTTCGAGCGCCAGTGCCCAGATATCATCCCCGAACACGGCCAGTCTGTCGGTGAGAGCCTGCGGGGGAGGTTCATGCGCAGGAACGGAACGTGCTTTCTGCGCCCGCCACTCAATCATGACCTCGCTGATGGTGGTGAAGCTGCCGCCGCCCAGTTTTTTCCGCACCCGGGCCAGGGTGGGGTTCTGTCCCTCCTGGTCGAGCTCGTCGGCGGCCCGCATAATCTGTTCTTCTGTGATTGCCATAGTGTGATTTATTTCTTTTTGTATGTTGTAGTATCAATAATTCTATTACAACATGCTACAATAAAAAATAGAAACAAATCTGCAACATAAGCATATGAGACGAAATACCGGGACGGTTAAACCGGCACGATGGCTGCCGGTTCTGTATGCGCAAAGAAACATCATATCTGCAGTGTGACGGGGCTTGACGGGGGATACCTCCGGCACAGGAGAGTGCGTCCTGATAATTATCAACTGAGCTTTGCTTTTTCGAGCGCACGGGTCATCTGTATGTCAATATTTTCCTGCCGGCGGGCCGCCAGTTGCTGTATATTGATGTGGTAAACGCTTTTCCAGTTTACCTGTGTCAGATACGACATTTTACGGATATCATAGCCCAGCTCAGTAAGCCCCAGTAAATCATATACCGCCACCCATTTGTCCCCGCAGCGCAGATGAAGCCGGGGATTAATGATGTAGTTACCGTGGCGCAGCCGCAGGAACAGATGCCAGCTGTCCGGCGCATCACGACCGGCCTCATGGCGGGACAACAGACTGCTGATATATTTCTGCTGCTGCCGGTGTGGAGGGAGGATACCCGGGGGAAAGCACCGGCATCCGTCGGCAAGTGATTTCGCGGTATAGGCATTCCAGACTGACAGCTCTTCCCCGAGCCGTGAGTAAAACAGCGCTGTCATCAGGTTCAGCAGGAAAAAGGTGGGGTGGTGGCAGTCAATAACTTTCAGACGGCCATCAGTCTGAACCGCCATGGCGGATGGACAGACCATCGGGTACAGCGCTGCGCATTTCTGGCGGGAAAAACGGACGTCACTGACGGTCATCCACAGTACGGTGTGCCACGCCGTCAGGCCGTCGCTGCCCGTCAGCGTGATGTCTGCGCCATTTTTCAGTAATATTTCAGCCAGTCCCGGGTTACCGGCACGAACGGCCATCATCAGTGGCGTCAGGTTAAACGGATTACGATGGTCGACACCGTACTGGTCAGTATCCCGCAGAACTGACACCGGGTTACGCATACCGTGGGCACGATAATATTTTTGCTCCAGTTGCCGGGCTGCTTTTTCCGGAGACTGGCGGGCAGGTTTAAAGTCCGCCAGCCACAGCCGGTTCAGCCGGGGAAAGAAATTATAGATAACGGAATACTCCATCAGGAACAGCAACCGGTTTTTATCGGTTATCTCCTGAGAACACAGCGCCCGGTAGCCTTCTACTGAAGTGACTTCCCAGGGAACCGTCTTTTGCTGCAGGACTTCATCAAGAATGGTTCTGGCCTGCTCCTCTTTACCCTGCATCTGTAACTGGTGTGCCTGTTGCTGCCAGGCTTCGCGGGAAGACACTTCTTCCCGGATGTCTTCCTGAACACGATCCCGAAGCTCCAGCAGGGAGAAAAGTGGATGATGAGGGTCTGATTCCAGCAGGTACACGTTACGGGTTGCCCGGGTCATCGCCACATAGAGGGCGTTAATGTAAAACTTGTACAGCTCCAGGGAGCGATCGCGTTTATCTTTCCCCCGCGAATATTTACCGGGCTGCTGTAAATCCGCCGGCGTCATATTGCCACAGATATCACGGAACATGCGGCTCTCATCGCTGACCATGTTGAACAGTATCACGTTTTCATACTCCAGCCCCTTTGCTTCCTGAACAGAAAAGACCAGCGGGGTGGAAAAAATACGTCTGGCAACCGGTTTCTGTTCTGCGTGCATCACTATCACCGCATGGCGAACGGAACGACCGGTTTTTTCATTGAACTGCCGTCGGACAGCCTCAGTATCGGGCAACAGAATGATATCACCCTGCTGTACGGAACGACTTTCCGGATGCCAGTAACTCTCCCGATCGATGGCGCCAAAACGACACTGTTTCAGTTTCAGCAACTGCCCGGCCAGACGGGTGATTTGAGGCGCATTCCGGTAGCCTGTATTCAGTACCCGCAGATAATCCCCGCTCATCAGCCCCCTGTGTTCGAAGAACAGGGTCTTGAGCGCAGACCAGGAAAAGAAATTAGGGTGCACAATCTGATTGGCGTCACCGCAGAGCAGAAAAGCGCCCGGCGTTGTCAGACTCTGCAGCAGCAGGTGGATCTGCACCGCAGTCATATCCTGGACCTCATCAATCAGCAGAAAGTCATACGCCGGGGTGACCCGCTCAAGGTACTGGTGGCTTAACAGATTCAGGTCATAGAGGTTTTCTTCTTTAAGCCAGGCACAGTAACGTTCAAACAACGCATAAACGGCGACCCGCTGCTCCGGCGGGAAAATGGACTGGCGGAGTCCGAGAGCCATATATTCTTCCTGGCTGAGGGCCGGAGCGGTACTCACCGAAGCCGTCAGTACCCCCCTGAACTCTTCCAGCATGGCGTGTGCGTTACGAAAAGGGGTTCCCCTGCAACGGCGGGAGAACCAGCGTTCAAATTCAGCGGTGGTAACCTCCCTCCCTGGTGGAATATGCAGACTTTCAAGGAACTCACGAAAAGTAAGAAACGTCACCAGCCGGTCATCGTCTTCGTTTCTGCCGGCGTAATAAAGGTTACGGGCGCTGCTGACAAGCCAGGGAGAGAAGCTGACGTAGAGCGCGGAGGAGCCGGCCAGTTTCATTTTCTCCAGGATAAGTGCGGTTTTCCCGCTACCGGCAGGACCGGTAATCACCAGCGGGGGCGGCGTGTCACAGATGGCCTGCTGGTCATCGTCAAATGAGATTATCTTGTCCTGAATAATGAAGCGCGGGTTCCTGGGGTTGACATAAGGCAGTTCCGGCGAGCCGGAGATATCGCCATCATTCAGGGGAGAACATTTATCCTCATCGACAGTCACGGACTTGTGCAAAAAGCGGGATTTTTCGTAACGGTGGTCGGGAAGGTATTCCAGTACCAGACAGTAAACTTCCTGGCGATAACGATACAGGGAAAAAAGCAGGCGGGCTCTTCGTCCCAGGCGGGCCCGGTAAAGATTAGTGTCAATTTTTCGGGCATCCGCGGCCCGGAAATCATCCTGTTCAATGGCGCGGGAAAAGCGTTCAAACCCGGGAATGTCTGACAGGGTCAGTGTCTGATAAATCAGGACTCGCATGGCATCTCCTCTTGATAGAGTATACAGGGCAACGGCTATATATATCATGCAACGAATGCCGGAGAGATTGAGCGACGTGTTTTTTTCAGTGCAGCAGGGATGCAGGGGCGTCGGTGGCTTTCATCATCTGTTCAGTGGGTTTTGTATGTAGTATTGTCAATAATACCACTACAACATGCTACAAAAGATAAGACCAGCACTCACCGACAGGTCGGTTGTGATGCCGGCAGGCAGGATACCGGGCTCAAAAAAAAGCCCGGCACACACGAACCTGGCACAATAACCATCGGACAAAGGAGTATATAATGGACGAAAAACAGCCTGACCACTCAGACGCAACGGTAAAATTCTGTGCAATGCAGCCTGAAAAGTGCAAGTTTATTTTTCACGCATTCAGGTTTTTCCGGACGGTCAGCGTGGCGGGGGTTTTTTGACGGCTCTGAAGGCATTCCCTTCAGGCTGCCAGAGTCCCATTTTTTTCTGCAGTGCGGTGGCGGCCTGGCGGACATCGCCGAAGGTATCGGTGACGGGACGCGGAGTTTCAGCCTGCTGAAGACACCGCAGTCGTTGCCGGGCAGCCCATTCACGGGAGTCTTCGTCACGGCATCCGTCCAGAACGGTGAGCCAGCGTGCAGCTGCGCGACGGTATAACCCGGCCTGTTCCAGTTCTTCTGCTTTTTCGTCGTGAATCATTGCCATTTTCCCCGGGGCGTTTACCCGGCGGTGTACTGCATCATAACCGGTAACAAAGGAAGATGTTGCGGTACCGAACCACACACGAACAAATGTGCTTCTGCCCGTATATACCCCGACCGGTGGTCAGATGAACGGGAGAAGGAAGGCACCGCAACAGAGAAATGCTGTCACTCTCAGAAAGATAAATGCAATACTCTGCTTGATTATTCCCGGCTGCATATGACAGAAAGCCATAAAAAAGGGGGAATAAGATTTGGCGTTAAACCAGGCTGAACAGGAAATACTGGAAAGGAAGACGGCCCGCTGGGTGTATGAACAGGGCAGGGGCGTGACGGCAAAAGAAGTGGCGAAACGCTTCAGGCTGCATATTCACACGGCGCGTCTTGTTATTCACGGAATAATGAGAAGGACAGACGGAATACGCTGCGAACTGCTCGGAAAATATGAGCATACCGCGAAGGGGGCGAGGCAGGTGAAGTATTTTTCGGTGATTCATCTTCCGGAGGAATATCAGCCGAAGGGCAGTAAAACTGAGAAGCACCGATGATAATGACCGGTAATCAGATACGGTTTTCCGGCACTGAAATAGTCATACCTGGTAAAAATAACTGAGGTGTTTATGAGCAGAACAGTGGTTCCTGGTTTATCCGACCTGGTCTGGTCCCTGATATGTGAAAATCCGGGAATATTTAAACATGAGCTTCTCAGAATGGTGCATAAGCGACTTAATATGATAATTCCTGAGTCTGACTTAAGTGATGTGATATCCTGTCTGAAATTGCATCGGGGTGTGTTTATTAAACGCGGGTATGGATATTTCAGGGATGAAGATACGTTTAGTGAATACAGTTTCGGGCGAATGCCGGGAAAAGAAGTGAGAAGAAAGTGGAGGCAGTCCGGGGATGAAAATAAATAACTCGTTGAGATGTGTAACATCAATTTTTAACCAGTTACATTATCAATGACTGAGACCTGTTTTATTCTGGTTAATGAGCCGGGGTGAAAAATGAAAGACAGAACTGAAATTTTAGGATCTTTTTCATGGAGCGCACTGGTTGCCATAAAAATGGCCCGGCGTGACGGAAGAATAACGTCTGAACTGTCTGAGCATCTTTTTATTATGAACTGGCTGGCAACGGCTAAAAAAAGGAAAATTTTCCCACGTACGGTTTCATCAGAAATGGACTGGCTGATAAATGACGGCAGACTGAAAGGACATCATTCAGGACTGAGGATAAAGCTGGAGTATATTTATTCCACCTGTCAGAAAGATATCAGCGGCCAGGCTGATTATTTTCGTTTTACCCGGGTAATGGAAATACTGAAGAACGCGGACTGGAAGGGATATCTGCTGACGCCGGCGAAATGGAAGATACTGAAGCGTGAAATTTTCGGTGATGATGAGAATTTAATCTTCATGGATGAGAGTGCAGTAAAAATCAGTTTTGACCTTAATGGCCGGCTGATTCGTGCGCTGAAAATGCGGGTCTGCGGCGATATAAAAATGGCGGCGAAGATATTTGAGGATAATTATCTTCCGGTCAGAACAGGATGTCAGGGTGAGGGGCGATATTATTTTTATCTGCAGCCGGAGCCAGTTACCGGAACGGGAGCGCGATAAAATTTTTTGATGATCGGAGTTGATCTGAACAGAAGGGTTGATCTAACATTACCCTGTTTTACAGAAGCTGATGCTTCTCACCAATGTTCCTGTGATCTGAGAGGAACGCCTTCGGGTGATCGCACACCAATGTTTCAGCAGTCTGAGAGAGACGCCTTCGGGTGACTGCGCACCAATGTTTCAGCGGTTTGAGAGAGACGCCTTCGGGTAACCGCACACCAATGCCACCGTAGCCTGAGAGGTGGCGTCTTCGGACGGTACAGCCCTTTAATCTTTGGAAACGGCTGTCGCAGTGAGATTTACTGCGGTTAAGATATCTTAAACTTTTGCGTAAAGAATCACCTGCGGGTGTTACGCCAGTCTCCTGTTACGATGTACGGGAGAAGAGAACGAATCTTTCCCCGGGCGCAACGGGGATGCTGTACTGAGGTTTTCAGCTTCAGATACACGACAGAGCACTGTCTTTTCGGCGAATGGTTAACATACTGTTTTACCGAAGGTTAGTGTCCATTCTTAATCAGGAACGGATTACGTCCGTGTTTCCTGACTTTTTACTTTTTGAGCTGCCTGCTCAGACAAACTCCTGCATGTACGGGTATGCCACATCTGGCGTGAGCTTCGTTCAACGTCTGAAAACGTTGACGAGCGTCACAACATTTGGGGCATCTTCCGGACCATGCAACGACCAGTCTGAGCATGCGCGGCGTCACTTGCGTACGAGTGAAACGAGTACCAAGTGACGCCGCGAAGCGGCAAACGTCTGTAATACGTATTTCCTGATTTCACGGCCTGTCAAAAACGGACATTAACTCGTGGAGAGCAGTCAGCGAAATACTTTGCAGGAACGTCTTTTACCACGCCCGTCGCGTCCGTTTATCACGGACGGCCGCTCAGGGCCATTATTTAACCGCCAGTTAAGGTTCCGGAAATGAAACTTAACGTAATGATTAATGGAGGATTTATTTCGTCATGATATTGAGGCGTCGGTCATAACTGACGGGGAGTTAAATTCACCGTACTGCGTACTGGTTGAACTCCTGTAAAAACTCAACATAGCGTTACCCTGCTACACAATATCAGACGAGCCAGGAAGGCGAACGCACCGACACGCAGGGAACGTCTGTGACGACGAAAAACTAACATTTTTAATGCGTTATGACAGTTCATTCCATCAGGAGCACGAAAAGGTGTTCAGACCGGACGGAATGCGCTGACGGGCAGGTGTGTCTTTTTTTCAGCAGAACTCAGGCAGGATGGAGTATGAAGAATAAATCAGCACGTTCAAAAGTTGAACAGTTCAGGCGGGATTTTATCACACTGGCCCGGGATGCGGGCAGAAGCTACGCCACGGCAGCTGACAGTATGCGTATTGCCGGATACTTTCTGAATTACCTTCGTGAAAACGGGATTAAACTGCGTCATACGGACAGTATAAAAACCCGTCATATCGTCGGGTATCTTCAATTCAGGAAAGAACAGGGTATTTCCGTGCGGACGATCCAGAATGAACGTTCGGCCATCCGGGGCGCTTTAAATAAGGCAGGTCGTTATAAACTGGCTGACCCGGATAATCCGTTGCTGAGTAATAAAGCGCTCGGACTGGAAGAAAGCAGCAGGGCGGGGACAAAATTACCGTTAAGTCCGGAAGAGTTTCATAAAGCATTTAAGGAAGTTGAAAAAAATAATCGGGGCGTGGCGGCAGCCATGCTGCTTTCTTATACGCTGGGATTAAGAAATAAGGAAGCGGTGGAGTCATGTAAATCCGTAATAACGTGGAAACGTGCAATAGAAACAGGTCAGAATTCTTTACGGGTTGTTTTCGGTACGAAAGGCGGCCGGCCCCGTAATACCGTTATTGTGGACAGGGATGCCGTAGGGCGGGCAATCAGCTATGCTGAAAACGTCATGAAGAAAAATAACGGGAAACTGATTGACCGTCCGGATATCAGAAAGGCGATCGACACGTACCGTTATTACTTACGTCGTGCCGGCCTGACGGGAGAAAAAGCCCCTCACAGTATGCGCTATCATTTTTCACAGGAAGCCAGAAGTTTTTATGAAAATAAAGGATATACGGAGCGTGAAATATATGCGCAGGTGTCAATGGATTTAGGTCATGGTGACGGGAGGGGACGATATGTGAAACAGGTTTATTTCAGAAATACAGATACTGATGATGAATGATTTTATTTAAAATAAGGAGTGTTATATGGCGCATTGCATTTTAATGAATATTGAATCACTGGAATACATCCGTGAGAGCGCTGATTTACCTGAAAACGGATACGATGAGGTTCTTTTAAAATTCGTCTGTGAAACGCCGCTGACTGAACTGGATACGTGTGAAATGATATATCGTTATTTTGGTGATGTGTTTTTTAATGAGAATAACGACGATTTCTTTATCCGTAAAGGCAAAGTGTCGGAAATGGGCGGTATTATAAGCGTGATACCACCCGTTAATGTTCCTGAACTGAAAACAGGAGAGTGTATAATACCGGTGATTCCGGAACTGGTCAGTGAACTTGATACCGGTGAATATGATCCGGATTATGGTTCAGCTAATGTTAAGAAAATAGTGGAAAGACAGTTCGGTGATTTATTTGACGGGAAAGGGGAACTGATTGTACATAAATAATGATTTACCGGACTGTTGAAAAATTGATGGTACGTATTACACCCGCTGCTGTACTCATATCAGGAGTACAGCAGCGGTTTTTTGTTTATAAAATAGGGACAGTCAGTGGCGGGTAAATAATCCGGATGACCCTGCAGCGTCGTATGCCACGGGGTTATAAAATAACGATCTGTCAGGAAACGGGCATACGACGCTGCAGCGATTTTGGGGTTGATAGTCTGGATCCGGCAGTCCGGGGCGCGGTTGTTTTATTCCCGTTCGTCCCCGCAGCCCCGTATCCGGTAAAGCAGAAAACGGTGACGATAGTTTACGGTAATGATACGGGGCTGCGGCGATTTCTGGATCGCACAAAAAAACATCACTGTACGTCTTGAATTTTTGCCTGCTGTCTGGTTATCATCAGAATGTTACTACGTTGCTTATGCAACGCACCAATGTTCCTGTGATCTGAGAGGAACGCCTTCGGGTGATCGCACACCAATGTTTTAGCGGTCTGAGAGAAACGCCTTCGGGTGATCGCACACCAATGTTTCAGCGGTTTGAGAGAGACGCCTTCGGGTAACCGCACACCAATGCCACCGTAGCCTGAGAGGTGGCGTCTTCGGACGGTACAGCCCTTTAATCTTTGGAAACGGCTGTCGCAGTGAAGTTTACTGCGATTAAGATATCTTCTTACATCCGGCACAGCGTTGCCGTGTTACGGTTCCGGTGTTTTCAGACTGTAATCTTTATATACCAGCCCTTGCGGGGAAAACTTCCCCCGCAACCGGTGAAGGTTTTCTCCGTCTTTTTTTCGGAGAAAACCATGCGACTCATCACTGTACTGAGCAGAGTCTTATATCGGCTGCTGCCTCATGATACCTGTACATCGGGTGACTGGATTGCCAATCATACGGGTTACCTCAGCTTCCGGGCTGTGGTGCGCGAAGATGAAAATGGCAGATTCCGTGCACACGTTTGTAAACGTACGGGATACACCGTTCTGACCTTTTCTTATGAAAAGGCGATGAACTGCGGTACGTACGACACCTTCCGTCACGCCATGAGCGTGGCGCACCATCAGGCCTGCCAGCTGGCGCATCTGCGCTATGCCTGGGAAATGGCCTGACTGTTCACATCACTATTGTCCCTGCGGGAGAAAACGCTTCCGTCACGGGAGAAGGTTTTCTCCGTTTGATTTCAGATGAAGGAGAAAACCCATGACTTTTCTGTTTAATGTGATTTTTCGGATTTTACATATGTTGATGGTGCTTCTGCCATCGCAGAGTGCATTCAAAATCTGGCTGCGTCAGATGGCGGAAGATGCGCTTCTGATGGAGCATGTTGCCGCCGATATCCGGCTGGCAGGTGAACTTTTCAGGCTTAAATCGCGTTATACCGGTGACGGTATTTCCGCAGCGGAACAGACAGCAGAACGTATCCTGCGTAATGCTGCGTACCGTCTGGGATGCGCGATTTCCCATGGTCTGCCGTCCCGCTGGCCGGCGTGGATGACTCACGAACTGGAGCGTCGGGGCTCCTGTACTGGGGAAGGATTCTGGTGCGAAAGCCGTGGCAACGGTTACCGGGATGCCTGCGATTATGACATATGAGCTGGCGTAACCGTCGGCGATGAATGAACCCTGGGGAGAATTTCTTCCTGGCAGGACAGGCATTACACTTTTTAACCATCCCGGAGGGATAACACTCCCCGGGGGTGTTATCTCTCCACATTTTCAGAGAGATAACATGCTGATGATGACGACACTGAATACCGCGACAGACGCCTTTTGCTGGTTATGTCTGCTTGAGAGTGAGCTGCTGAGTATCCGGGCGTTTCAGAGCGCCGGTCTTTATCCGCCGTACGATGGGGCTGATGAAGAACCGGTTTTTGAATGCTCAGTTTACAACAGTGGCATGGCCTGCGGTGAATTTCTGGACGGTCTGGAGGCGGGCACCATCGCGCCCCTGACAGCAGCCGGAGAGGAACTGCTGGACACGCTGAACCGGATGGGACGAGCGTTATGCGCCCCGGTCTGGGAGCAGGCAGTGAAGCAGGGGCTGTATGATTCGCGGGCTGACCGGACCATTTATGAAGCCGGCGCGGATGGCTGGATATACAACTGACCGACATCCGGCTGGCAGCCTGAACCTGGTTTTACATGCGCGTGTATCGCACGTTGCTGTTTAACAACCCGTGACGGGAGAAACCTCCCTCACAGGGGATGGTTATCTCCTTCTTTATATTTTTTCAGGAGAGGAACCCTCGTATGACTACAAACTCATTTAACGCCATCACACTTGTCCACCGGGACTGCAATGAATGGCATCTGATGTGGAATGCGCTCGGGGAGCATAAAGCGAACCGGACATTATCACAGCCAACCGTCGCTGAGCATTTTGGCGAGGCATGGCAGTACATGGAGACACGCGAAGTCCGGATGTTCGGGTTCCGGAAAGGGTATTTCCATTTCTTCAGGCATCGTATGCATCCGACCGGGGGCGTTAACTACAGCATCAGACTCCCTGCCAGCCAGGGGTTTGATTCAGCAACGCTGACAACGGGTTTTACCTGTGGCGTATAAAAATCAGCGTGACGCTGACAGAGAACGACGCATGTTACTGTGACATGTTCTTCCGCTCAGCGGAGACGCTGAGACGTGCGTTCTCCGGCATCCGCCATGAGCTGAAGGAACTGTTTGCTGAAGCCCGGCACTCTCCGGGCGAGCGCAGACAGATTTACCATGAGAACCGGCTGGAAGTCTGATGCCGGTTTTGAGGGCGTGACGGTGTACTGACGCGTGATGCCGGCTGCCCTGCTGATGAGACCGCTGCGCGGGTGTATCCGGACGCGGAGGCTTCGGAGGGGGAGTCTGACAGAATGATCGGGTATGACTACCTGTATGACGGCAGTTGCTGGATGGTGAAATACCATACGAACCGCGGATGGCAGTACCGTCCGTTACGCCAGGCGTTGCGCAATGCTGCGCGCCGGGCTGCATAACATAACCATACCCTGACCGGGATAAGCCCCGGCAGGGTATCCCGGTTGAACCATACGGAGAGACCAGGATGAGTGAACATAATACCAGACTGATTATTGTGCATCAGATTGTGCGGGTTGAATTTTCAGAAGTGGTGGCAGTTCCCGCTGACTTCAGTCAGGACGAGACCACCCGTCTGGTCAGTGATTTCTGGAATATCACCGACCGGAACAAAGTGGTGACCGCCGCAGAGCTTATGGAGCCTGGTGGTCAGTATATTGAACGGATCGCGCCGGAAGATAACACGCCCGGCACATATAAACCGGACCTGTCTGTGACGAGAACTCCGGAGGGTGAGCTGATTTACCGTCGCCTCAGTGTTGAAGCGCCGGTAACGGCAGACTGACCCTGGTTCCGGTAAGTGATTGCCGGTGAATTTTAACCTTATATTCCGGACTGTCGCCTGGCGGCGGTACCGGAACCATCGTGACGTGGCGTTACCCTGCCGCGTCACAGCCGGGGTGCGCCTTTAGTATGAGGAGTTCCCCGTGAAAAAACATAAAAAAGGTTCATCCGGAAAGACGGCGCATGCTGATGTTTATCAGATGGTGACTGACCGTATTGTTGCCGCGCTTGAGCAGGGGACTGCACCCTGGCGCAGGCCGTGGCAGAGTACGGGACAGGTCTGTACGGGGGGCTTACCGTCGAATGCCCTGACGGGGCGCTGCTACAGCGGAGTGAATGTGCTGCTGCTGTGGATGGCCGCCGTTGACGGCGGTTATGCCGGCAACCTCTGGCTGACGTACCGTCAGGCGCAGGAAGCCGGAGGTCAGGTCCGTAAGGGTGAAACCGGCAGTCTCGCGGTTATCTATAAGGACTGGACAAAACCGGCAGAGGATGAACACGGTAACAGGCTGTACGATGCCGGTGGTAATCCGCTGAGGGAGACCGTCCCCATGCTGCGCCAGCTTAATCTTTTTAACGTGGCGCAGTGTGACGGTCTGCCTGCACATATGCAGCCGGATGACGGTACCGGACGACCGGGTGAAGATTACGCCGTGGTTTCCCCCGAACGTCTGGCGGATGTTCAGACGATGCTGGAGGCGACCGGTGTACAACTGGAGCCCCGTTTCCAGGACCGGGCGTACTACACCCCGGCGGCGGACCGGATAGTCATGCCCCTGACGTCGCAGTTTGACTCAGAGGCGGACTACTGGTCCACGCTGTTACACGAAATGGTACACAGTACCGGGCACCGTAAACGGCTTGACCGGGAGGGTATCAGCGCTCCCCATAAGAAAGGGGATGATGCGTATGCCCTGGAAGAGCTGATTGCCGAGACCGGCAGCGCATTTCTGTGCGCGCAACTGGGTATATACGGTGAGGTGCAGCATGACAGCTATATTGATGGCTGGCTGCGGGTGCTGAAGGCCGACAAAAAAGCGCTGTTCCGTGCCTGCAGTAAGGCAAGAGAGGCTGCGGAATATCTGCTGGCGCCGCTGAACATCCGTTCGGCGGCATGATGTAACGTTAACCCGTGCGGGGAAGCCCGCCGGGGCTCCCGCACATTATCTGCAGGGAGGATTGTATACACGTCTGCCCGGTATCCTGCCGGGCTGTTATTCACTTCACGGGGCGATGCCCCGTCAGGGGCAGGCTCCCGTTTTTTCAGACAGGAGAACCATGTCCGGTATTCACCCTTTTCCGGCCCGGGGACGACACCGTGGCCGTCACGCCACCCGTACGGATATCTGCGAGGACGTCCGTGTCGGTGATCCACTAACCCCGCAACAGGAAGACCGTATCCGCCAGCTGGTCCGGGAGGAATGTTACTTCCGTGACCGTGAAGCGCTGATAAAGCTGACCGCCATGACGCTGCTGCTGAAACTGGCCGGCACCGTCATGCTGGGCCTTCTGCTGCTGGCGTTCCGGTTTCTGTAGGCGGAACTGACTGAGGAGAGAATGATGTACCTGAAAGTCCTGAAGTTCATACTGAGGAACCTGTGGTATCTGGTTCGCTGGCTGGGGCTGGCGATGTACCACGGACTGTCGGCGCTGTACCGGCGAAGACAGACGAAGATGACCGTACTGCGGCCGCGAACGGTGTATGCCGGGCGCTGGCTGCTGGCGGACGACCCGCAGTTCTGCGGGCGGGCCGTGGTGGTGAAACAGGGGGAGAACCTTCGCCCCGGCGTGGAACTGCTGTACTTCGGCGAGGAAAGCGCTGACCCGTATTACGGAGAGCGTTACTTTACTGACCACAGCGAGGCCTCCCGGTCGGCGGAGCAGATGCTGCTGCGCTTTCTGGGCGGGCGTTACCGCCGGCGTCACAACCGTAACCCGTCGCCGGCAGTGCCGCTGCCGGTCGTGGTGAACGGCGCGCAGGCTTCCGGCTCAGGCCGGGAGGCGGCGTGATGAACGCCGAAGCGCTGCTGACGAACCCGCTGCCTGCGGTGGTGATTGGCGACGATGTCTGGCAACAGATGGTGCGTTATTCACCGGCGCCGGTCTGCGAGACGGAGCGGCTGCAGCGGCTGGTTTACCATGCGGCGAAAGCCCTGACACAGGCCCGTAAGTGCGACAGCGTGGTGACCTTCGGTTACTTCTGTCTGCCACCGGACGGCAGTCCGGACACGCCGCTGTGGCGTGACCTGCAGGTGACGCGCGAACCGGACCGGATAACGGTATCAATGGCGCGTTAACCCTTAACTTTTTTCACTCACCCTGGCGGGGAAACCCGCAGGGGAACTCCGCCACTTTTTTACTGCAAGGAGTTCTGAATGAGTAACACACGCCCTGAAACAAAAACTGTGGCTTCTGTTGTCCCTGTGCCGGTAACGAAACAGGTGAGCGAGCCGGAAGTGTTTCAGCGTACCCGCAGCGAGTTTAACCGCTGGCTGCAGGAGCAGTTTGATAACCACTATCACACCATGCGTAACGGCGGTTACCGGAGCTTCCTTGCCCGTAACCATCCGGCAGAGCTGGAGCGTTACGACATTGCCTGTGAGGCCATGCGCCGGGAAGAGTTTAACCGTTTCGCGGAGCTGCAGACCCTGGGGCTGTACCTGCATCTGCAGGTACAGCAGAAGGAGGCGTATTTCCGCCGGGTACGTAACCGGTTGCTGGCCGCGATGGCCGTGACCGGTGTGGTGACGGGCGTGGTGCTGTACGGGTATTTTCATCCGGAACAGGCGCTGCAGGCCGGCCATGAACTGCTGGCGCTGCCGGGAAAACTGGCGGCACTGGCCGGCAGACTGATGAACTGACAATACTGACTGGCGGCTGATATCCGGCCGTTCAGTTCCCGCAGGGAGAGTCTTCCCTGCGGGGGCGCTCTCCCTTTTTATTACCTTAAGGAGAGTGCGATGCAGAAACACACCCCTGATGATATCGCCCGGTTTATTACCGGACGGCTTCTGAATAACCATGATACCGCTGGTCTGCCCTGGCAGGGGCATCCGGCAACTGTCCCGGAACATGCCGTTACCGGACAACCGTTCACGGGGATTAATGTCCTGCTGTTATGGCAGGCGATGCAGCGGTATTCGCTGAACTGTAACCGGTGGCTCACCGGTGATGACCTCCGCCTGACGGGCGGGACGGTGATGCCGGGGCAGAAGCCCGTGACGCTGGTGCGTTACCGGCCGGCACTGTCCCTGATGAAGGTGATTAACCTGGCTCAGTGCGAGGGACTCCCCGACGCACTGCAGGCGGGCTGGCCCTTACCTCCACAACCGGCGGCGAACCATGGCGTCATTTCGCGACTGGTGACCGCCAGCGGCGTACCGGTGGTGTTCCGTGAGGGCGCTGAGCCGGTGTACCGGCCGCTGCATGACCGTATTGAGCTGGCTCCGGTGCAGTATGACGGCAGGTCATATGGTACAGAAAGCAGCATGACATACGGGAATGAGATGCTTCGTCTTCTGGTGCAGGCATCCGGTCACCCGCAACGGCTGAGCCGGTACGGACTGACGGTCGACGAACGTACCGACAGTGTGTATGAAGCACTGGTCACGGATATCGGGACGGCGTTCCTTGCTGCCCGTCTGGGACTGCCGGACAACCGGGAAACATCGCATTGCGGACAACCTGACGGTGACGCTCTGCAGGCTGACCCCTGGCAGCTGTTCCGTGCCGCGGATGATGCCCGCAGGGCAGCAGAATGGCTTCTGGCGCGAAGACCCGTGATGAGTGAGGTGGACACCTGGCTGAAGATGGCCGCGTTTCTTCTCTCACATCACTACGGCCTGGCGCCGGAAGAGACTTTGCTGACCAGCCGGGTGCTGGCGCAACGGCATATCGACAGCGGCATCACGCCGCTGATGGCGGTCAACGCGCTGGCCAGAATATACCGGTGGGAACGGACTGACCTGGCCCAGCGGGCGCTGTTTGCGGAAGAACTCAGTCCGGACAGTGAACTGCTGGCGCTGGCGGAGACCCGGCCTGAGCTGCTGTGCTGCCTTCGCCGGTACGGGGAAAACAGTGATGCAGAAACAACCAGCAGGTCGTCAACGGCCGCACTGCCTCTTCTGCCACCACCGGTGGCGGAAGAGGGCGGGGAAGCAGCCAACGATGACGGTCCGGACGAACCGGATGACAATGTGGTGGCGCTGCCCTGGGCTGCCCGCCGGGGGAAGACAAACCCGCATATACAGGAGTTTGTCAGTCTGTTTAACAGTATTGCTCCGCATGAAAACCGCTGGCAGGTGTTCAGTGATTTTGCGCACATGGCGGCGGCTGCGTTGTATAACGCTGTCCACCGTGACCCCACGGTTGAGGCGGACTACCTGCGCCGGGTTAAACGCTATTCGAAAGAGGACGCGGTCCGGATGTCCGGTCTGCTGGCTGCCGTTACTGACGGGCTGGAATTCAGCCCGACGGATTTTCTGGGTCAGTTGCTGATGACGCTGGAACTGGGAAATCAGTATCTCGGACAGTATTTCACGCCTTACAGCCTGAGCTACACGATGGCCAGACTGAACATGGCGGACAGGCTGCCGGAGCTGAAGAACGGCAGCAGGGAATATATTACGGTCTGCGACCCGGCCTGCGGCGCGGGAGGCATGATTGTGGCGACAGCGGAAGCCATGCTGGAGGCAGGTTATAACCCGCAGAAGCAGATGCTTGCTTACTGTACGGATATTGACCCGCTGGCGGCGATGCTGTGTTACATCCAGCTCACGCTGATGCATATTCCCGCAGTGGTCTCCATCGGTAACAGCCTGACAATGGAGATTACGCGGGAGATGGCGACGCCGGCATACCGGCTGGGCCTGTGGGACCTGAAGCTGCACCGGCAGCAGACTGAACGCGAAAGCAGACAGCATGCGGCGTGACAGCGCAGGGTAACGTTATTTTTTCACTCACCCGACAGGGGTTTTCCCTGCGGGGAACTCCTGTCCTTAACCAGGAGTAATGAACATGCCGGAAAGTATTTATATTCAGCGGCAGTTTATGACGTTTCTGGGACTGGATGTACAGGCGGAGGAAATCTTCTTCCGCGTGGACGACCGGGACACCGATTACGTTAACACTGACATGGTGCTGCACCGTGACCGCCTGCTGGCGGTGATGCAGTTTTTACTTGATGAGGTGACGGCACAGAACCCGCAGCAGCGGGAGAAGTGCCGCCATGCCGAACAGGTTCTGACACTGTGGATACGGGGGCTGGACGCGCTGGCGCAGTCAATGAGCGATATGACCATTCTGCCCCGGACGGTATCAGAGTTCAGCGGGCGGGTGGACCGGTTATTACCCGGTGACCCTCAGGCGCTGCTGTCCCTGCCGGATGAGGCGTTTTTACGCCTGACTGCACAGGGGCATCTGATGTCCGGTGAGCAGATGAGCCGGCAGAATCTGGAGGCGACCCTGCCGTACTGGGACCGTTTCGTGATGCGGATATCCGCCCGGCTTGCTGCTGCGTGTGATTACAGCCTGCTGCAACTGAGCAGACTGTACCGGAATCTGAACACGGAGCCCGGACTACTGCGGTGCTTTACGCTGCCGTTTGGCCGGCTGGAGCTGCATATGCAGCCGCGGGATATGAGCGACTGCGGACATCTTATGGAGTATGACGATGTTTCGGTGGCGGATTACCTGGAGGAGGTTATGGCCGGCAGACTGACGCCGGTTCGTATGGAGGCCAGGGTGATTTACCGCAATGACGCGGAGGTATGTGTCTTCAGACGGAATGCTGACGTTATTGATACTGACCATCCGCACGTCAGTGACTGGCGGGAGCCTGTCACTGAGGCGCTTGACTGGATACGCCGGGAGCGCACATCGCTGGTTCAGAGCGTGCCGCGCAGACCGGTACTGAAACTGGCGGCCTGACAGCCGGTAAACCGTACCGGTACGCAGGCACTGAAACAGCAGTAAACCCGACCAGGGGAGCCTTCCCCTGCGGGAGTCTCCTCTTTTTTTATTCCTGAACAGGAGGAGTTTCCCGATGATTTATGACTGGTATATACAGCAGCAGATGCAGGCTGCGACAGGTATTGAGCTGGAGGATGAAGATTTCACCTGGCAGTTCAGGGGCGTCGCGTCCGACCACGTTAACACGTATATGCTGTTTGAGCGTGAGAAGATGCTGACGGTGATGGAAGCCATGCTGGGTTCACTGGAAAGTGACGAGGCCACGGTGACACGCTGCCGGCAGGTACTGACGCTGTGGATAACCGGACTGGATACGCTGGCCCGTGAGCGAAATACTACAGAGATGCTGCCGCGGGTTCACCCCCACAGCAGCGGGCAGGCTGACCAGTTGCTGAACGGTGATATCCGGCCGCTACAGCAGTGCAGCGAGGAGGACTATCTTCGCCTGACCGGCCAGACGGATTTACCGGAAAACCAGCGAATACCGCAGAAGACCTTTAATGCCACGGAGAAATACTGGCAGCGGTTTGAGGCCTGGCTGGGACGCCAGTTGCGGGAGACAACGGAACGCTGCTTCCGGCAGCTGAGCCGGTTTGTGGAGAACTGTAACTTCGAACCGCGTGTACTCCGGGAGTACAGGGGAGAATATGGGGTCATCAAAGTTGGCGTCATGCCACAGGATATCGGGGCCATAGATGTGCTGGAGTTCGATCCGGATTACATTGTGTCCTGGGTGGATAAAGTGGCGGACGGCGCGTTCACGCCGGTGCAGTTTGTGGCGAATGTGTTCTACAGGAACGGCGTGCAGATGGCGTCGTTCCGGGGAGACACGGAGGTGGAGGATATCGACCACCTGACGGCAAAAGACTACGTTGACGTGGTGGGGCAGGCGGTTGAGTGGGTGCGTGAGCAGTTTGATGAACCCGTTGCAGCCAGCCGACCCGTAGCACAACTACCGCGTCTGGCCGCATAATCCGGTATGACAGTGTAAAACAAAACCTGGTGGGCTGCCCTGCCAGGTTTTTTATTTCCCGGCCACAGGCACCAGAGGGAATTGATTTTTCGCTTCTGCAGGCAGTAGCATTTTCAGTGGTATCCGGTGTACTGAATGCACGGGTATTTAACGTCAGCGTTACCGGGAAGGGATAATAACACGGGTAGCATTATTCATTATGATTTTATTTAAGAATCATTAATTGCGTCATTTTCCGGGCTGTGACGGTTAACGATGCTGATAATACAATATGACAGGAGATAACCCCACGTGAATATGAAATTTATGGAGATGACCCGGCAGGCAGCAGATATGGAGCGTCAGAGAGCGTTTAAACAGGCCGGTGAGTTATGGAAACAGGCACTGTTCGTGGCAAGAAATGACACTAACGCGGAATATTGTCGTCTCAGGGCTGACTTCTGCCTGAGCAGTATGTTTACACGGCATGCTCAGTATTAACGTCAGTAATAAACAACACTCAGTGAGGGGATATTATGACAGTAAAAGAGGAACGTCCGGTTAAAAATAAAAGCATGATGACGGCGGGGGACATTTATGCCAGGGATTATGCGAGCTGTAAGCTGGCCCGCCAGTTCTGGAGTCTGCTCTACGGAGTGCGGACGAAAGATAAAATACAGACAGACGGAGATATATAAGGCTCTCTGGTCTGTTATTACGCTGCCTTCATTCTGTTTATGAAATAAAAACTTACAAATATGCCCTGTACGCATTCTGCCTGCAATACGTAGCTTCATCGTGTCAGCAGACAACAAAATCTTCTGACAGTTCACTCTGAAGAGGAAAAAATAATGAAAAAGTTAACAGTGGCATTATCAGCAGTGGCAGTGACGGTCATGATGGCAGGAATGGCCGATGCGGCAGAGGTTTACAACAAAGACGGAAATAAACTTGACCTTTACGGAAAAGTTGATGGTCTGCACTATTTTTCCAAAGATAAAGGCGACGATGGCGACCAGTCCTATGCCCGTTTTGGTTTTAAGGGCGAAACGCAGATTAATGACCAACTGACGGGGTACGGTCAGTGGGAATATAATATTCAGGCTAATCATGATGAAGGCAGCACAGAAGGAAATGCCACCCGCCTGGCGTTTGCCGGTCTGAAATTTGCTAATTTTGGCTCCATTGATTATGGCCGTAATAATGGTGTTATTTATGACATTGGTGCCTGGACCGACGTGCTGCCTGAATTTGGTAATGACACCTATGAAGAGGCAGACAGGTTTATGACCGGGCGTGCAAACGGTCTCCTGACGTACCATAACACGGATTTCTTTGGTCTGGTTGACGGGCTGAATTTCAGTCTGCAGTACCAGGGTAAAAACGGGGGAGAGGGAGAAAGTAATAACGGCAAGGACCGTGAAGCAAAACACCAGAATGGTGACGGTTACGGTATGTCCGTGACCTGGGAAGGCGATGCCGGATTTGGCGTGGGGACGGCATACAGTAATTCCCGTCGCACATATGAACAAAATAGCGCTGTTGCTAAACGGGCAGAAGTCTGGACTGCGGGTCTGAAATACGACGCCAATAATATTTATCTGGCAGCCACCTATGCTCATGCCGTCAATACACAGTGGTTTGAAGCTGACAAGAACAGCCAGATGGCCATGGATTTTGGAGCGACGGATCTCTTTGCTCATAAAACTGACAGCTACGAAATTGTCGCACAGTATATGCTTGATTTCGGGCTTCAGCCGTCCATTGCTTACCTTCAGTCTAAGGCAAAAGATACGAGTTATGGTGACTTCGATCTTGTGAAATATGTTGATGTAGGTGCCACCTATAACTTCAACAAAAACATGTCCGCCTATATTGACTATAAAATCAACCTGCTGAAAGACAATAACCCGGCGGGTCTGGGTACTGATAACCTGGTGGCGACCGGTCTGGTGTATGAGTTCTGAGAACTGATACCCGGGGGAAGGACGCAGATCATTAACCCTCGATCTGTATGCCTGCTGTTATTTTGTTCATTTTTCGGACACTCAGGGACACTGCATGGTGTCCCTTTTTTAATACCTGGTATATCAACAGGTTAACCGTTTTCCTGTGATCCCCGCGTTGGGGAATAAAATTAGCTTCAGAGTACTTATAATGTTCTGCTGTTTTATACGTTGCAGTATGTATAAGCGGTATAATATGCAACAGGAAAGATATGCACTACCCGTTATTACGGGGATTACTGGTGTAAGACGCCAGCGCAGTCGTGATGCTGACAGTGACTTCCCGGATCTGGTACAGTTGTGGAGAGATTTGTTACTCCGGAGGTAACCATGCAAAGATTTTATAAAATAAATTACAGATGGGAATGTAAAAAACGGAAACCATGTGATGATGTTCTTCTGGAAGCGGTTATTACTTCAGCTATAACTATACAGACAGAAAATACCCTTCTTCGATGGCTGGATGAACAGGAGAAAGGATGCACCTGTGTTGATGGAAAAAACGTCACATGCTGGTACTGTGGTGGAGTATGGCTTCATTACACGATTAATGAAAATGCTGTTTCTTTATACATGCATTCAGGCGGCGAAGATGCTTTTGACTCTCTGGCTTACTGTGCAAATAAAATCGCTGACGTTTTATATCAAAAACACCCTGATATCACCATCAGATGGATTGAACATCCCCACAGACGTAACAGTCTTAAGGAAACAAGAAAATTATGATATTCCGGGCATCATAGAGAAATCAGCACCGATTGCTTATGTGTACTCAGGGCAATCGCATCTAAATAGATGAAGCTTTCCCCAGCGCATGAAGCAGGAAGGCATTATCCCAGCCAGCACGCTTCCGGCGGCTTTTGACTCCTACTTTAGATTTTGTGTGTTTGAGCAGATTGAGGGCGATTTTACTCAACAACGCCATATTTGAAGTGGCATTACCTTCCCGCATACGTTGTTGATCTTCTGAGAAGGCTATGTCGAGACACCAGTGCAGTCCGTTCTCAACCTGCCAGTGCGCCCGGACGGCATGAGCGATGCGTTCCACCTCACTGGCTGGTAATGAGCTGAGAAAATAGCGCGTTTCGTAGCTGATTTTCTCACCCGTATGTCGTTCACTTTGTACTCGTACCAGACTTTGCAGGTCAGTCCATAACGCGCGACTGGTAAGCCATTCGACATCAACAGTTTCAACCACGCGACGTTCAATCCGACCATGGCCTGCATCGGTATCATCATGCCGATATTTTTTCTCAGGATGACTCTCGCACCAGTCAAAATAACGTTGGGTATCATCAAACAGTTCCCGCTGATTACCTTTCAGACTCAGCACTTAATCTGCTCCGGCTTCCCTGATATTCGATGTGATTTTCTTTTGGCAGCCCATAGCATCCAGTGTCACCAGACAGCCGGATAATGTGAGGCGTTTCAACAACTCAGGAATAGCGGTTATTTCATTTGATTTGGTACCGACTTTAACCTGGCCGAGTACCAGGCGGTTGTGGGCAGAAAATGCACTGACAAGATGGACTGCGGCTTTACTGCATATTCGCATGAGATCGATCACTGATTCGCATCCAACTCCGATCGGCAACGGTGCGAAATCGTGATCGGCATCGATGCGCGTATGCAGCTTTACCATTCGCTTTATCGAGAGAACGACGCATCGTTTTACCATCAATGGCAACAATGTCGTCGCTCCAGTCAGAAACCAGTGTCTGTACCCATGCCGTAAATCCTTCCGCAAAAGCACGAGGGTCAAGAGCAGCGAAAACTCTGCCAAAAGTATCATGTGAAGGAATACCATTACTCAGATCGATTATCTGGCTAAAGAATCTTCTTTGGCATAAGCAAAATCTTCAATTTCAGTCCAGTTTTCCGCACCACACATGACCGCACATATAGCTATAGTGAGGATGTTTTCCAGCGGATGAAGCTGTGTTCGTTTAAATCTGGGGTCTTTAAGGTGAGAAAAATGCTGCAATAATGGCTGAGTTGGTGACCCAGTAAAAATTACAACAGAACACATGCAGACTCATTCAGTCAAGCTGATTTAGGTGCGATTGCCCTGCCATACAATCCACGAGTACTGGCAAACATTCAGCCACTGACACAGGTGAGGAGATAAAGCCGCAGATGTAAAACAAACTATAAATATTTCAACGCTTGAGTAATGTGTTAACCATTTAGGTACTTTTATCATGACCCCCCCTCGTCAACGAAACACACAGTGCTAAACAACCCGGATAGTTAAAAAATCGTGCTGGCAGTGCGTAGTTGTCAAGGGGAACTAACTGGCTGTATGGCTACGAACGGCGCAACCAATACCGCTACTCAGGCAGCCGAATACACTCACCATCAATAGCGTCTTTTTCCCCGTCACTATCACGAACTACAGCACACTGACCGGGCAGGCCGTAGCGGATTACGGTTGCTGTAGTTTCACCGTGAAGAGTATTCCGCGTTTCCCTTATCCTGATTCTTTCCAGCAGCCCGTCTTTTACCATTGCTTCAAGTGTTCGTCTTGCGGATTCGAGGTTGTGACGGTTGTGATATGAACCATAAAGCAGGAACGTCACACCGGACACATCAAATGGAGGCGAGCCAATCTCAAGTGTCACCCATTCGTGGTTATCCGGTTCAAAGTAACTCAGTATCGTTTTCTTGTTGTTGGTCAGTCTCATGGTGGGGGATTCCTTATTGTATGACAGTACCATCCTACAATAAGAATTTTCTGAAGTGTTGCAATTGTGGTGCTGAAAGTGTGATGTTTTGTTAATGCTTCTCATTTAACACTAAACACGATGCAGGGCAGCAACATGACAATACTCACTGACATATACAATCGCCTTGATGTAATAGATGACCTTATCGAATTACAAAAACCGTATTTTCATCACGGGCAGATTATCAGCGACCAGATAACGGCACTTATTGGCTATGTGGAGCACGTAACCGCCGTGATGAAGGAGCGCCAGCGGCGACACAAACTAACAGATATTGAGGCTGGTTATATTCTTCCGGCGCTTGATGAGATTAATACATTGATGAGCGAAAAATTGAGTAAGGGAGAAAAACCCGACGAGCGACTAAGCGACAAGCTAACGGATCTTATCGGACTTGTTGGCTGGTGGATACTCCATATAGAGAACCGCGACGCAGGGAGGGTGAGCCGATGAAACCGGATGAACTGGAAAGGCTGTATAGCGTATCGGCGCAACTGAAAAAAGGGATTGAACATATCAAAACGGGACGGGTTGATGTGGGCAGAACATGGATTGAAGAAGCAGCCAGATCGTTAAATATCCTTCTACGAATTGCGGAGGCTGAAAGTGGTAAGGAGCTATCAGGTAATGAGTAAGGCAGAACACAAAAAACGAATAAGAAAGCTAATGATCCACGCCATCAATGAAGCGATAAGAGCTGGCGTTCTTCCTTTGATGTTCAGATACAGGAGAATGACAGCCGAGGGGTACGCAAATATAACCGTATGCGGCAAGCCTACAGTAATAAACTGGTGTGATACCGGACATGATGAATTCAGGGTTAGTGTCTGGTGGGATTACCGATCGGATTTACTGCCAGAAAAAAACAGATACGAACCTGTAGACCTTTCGTTATTACTTCCCGACGTGAATCGCGATCGCTTTCGCTTCATAGTTGGCGCGTGTGCTAGTTTCTATTTTGACTACAAGCACAAGGGTATACTGTCAGACAGAGGGAAAGAGTTTTTTGCGGTTTATGTTCGCGAGTCTACAGCCATCTATATAGACGAACTGGAAGACGTGGAGCCTTTCAGTTATTCCATATCAGAACTATCAAGACCACTGCAAAGAATAATCACATCACCAGCGGGCGGGAAGCATGGGAAATATTTCAAATGACAAGACTGAATAAAATTCATTTCTTACTTATGGATATCAACAGAACCAGACCAGGAAAAAGTAAGAGCGATAAAATAACTTCACTTATTGAATATGTAAATCTATTAAACGAAGATGTAAAAAACATACGCAGTAATCTTAAACATCCTTATTTAGATGAAAATAAAATCATTCATGCGTTACTTGAAATTCAGATACAGACAAGGCTAATGCAGATAGGCGAGGCTAAAAGTTTTCAGGAGATGGCCGTGTATCTTTTTAATATTCGGATACTGATAGAAAATACAGCGCAACTAATCCGAGACCGCCTAGACTGGCCCCCTGAATCTCCAGACAGTTGGTATCACTTAAATTAGTGATAGTTTTAATACTAGTTTTTAGACTAGTCGTTGGAGTCCGGATGATTAATGTTTTAGGCCCAGAGAAACGCAGACGGCGCAGTGTTCAGGAAAAAATCGCCATTGTTCAGCAGAGCTTTGAGCCCGGAATGACCGTATCGCTGG
The DNA here is from genome assembly GCF_013350575.1 of Salmonella sp. SG203. Taxonomy (NCBI): domain Bacteria; kingdom Pseudomonadati; phylum Pseudomonadota; class Gammaproteobacteria; order Enterobacterales; family Enterobacteriaceae; genus Salmonella; species Salmonella sp. SG203. The sequence continues at coordinate 171,484 of NZ_SNMT01000008.1, read as the reverse complement.
TCGCCCGTCAGCATGGCGTTGCTGCCAGTCAGCTGTTCCTGTGGCGTAAGTAGTATCAGGAAGGTAGCCTCACAGCCGTTGCCGCAGGAGAACAGGTTGTGCCCGCGTCGGAACTGGTATCTGAGATGAAGCAAATTAAAGAGCTGCAGCGCCTGTTGGGCAAAAAAACCATGGAAAACGAGCTGCTGAAAGAAGCCGTTGAATATGGCCGACAAAAAAAGTGGATAGCGCATGTGCCCTTGTTGCCGGAGGATGGCGAATAAGTCTTGTCAGTCGTTGCCTCCGGGTATCACGTGCGCAACTGCATGCCATGGCCCGACGGTCAAAGGACTGGCAGGATTGTCGGTGCAAGCGCAAACCTGATGATACTGAAGCGCTGGCCTGTATCCATACCGTTATCGGCGATCTGCCCACCTATGGTTATCGTCGGGTATGGGCACTGCTGCGCAGACAATCAGAAACTGACGACATGGCGGTGCTGAATGCCAAACGCGTATACCGAATCATGCGTCAGAATGCGCTGTTGCTTGAGCGTAAACCAGCAATACCGGCCTCGAAGCGGGCGCATAGAGGGAAAGTAGCCGTTGGAGAAAGTAACCATCGGTGGTGCTCTGACGGCTTCGAGTTCAGCTGTGATAACGGTGAAAAACTGTGGGTCACGTTCGCGCTGGACTGTTGCGATCGCGAGGCACTGCACTGGGCAGCCAGTACCGGTGGATATGACAGTGAAACCGTGCAGGACGTCATGCTGGATGCAGTGTAGCGTCGCTTCGGTAACAGTCTGCCAGCATCCCCCGTTGAGTGGCTGACAGACAACGGTTCAGCCTACCGTTCTCATCAGACGCGTCAGTTCGCCAGAATGGTAGGACTGGAGCCTAAACATACGGCGGTACGCAGTCCGGAAAGCAACGGGATGGCGGAGAGCTTCGTGAAAACGATGAAGCGCGATTACATCAGCATCATGCCGAAGCCCGACGGGTTAACAGCGGTAAAGAACCTTGCGGAGGCCTTCGAACATTACAACGAATGGCATCCGCATAGTGCACTGGGATATCGTTCGCCACGGGAATATCTGCGGCGGCGAACCAGTAATGGGTTAAGTGATAAAAAGTGTATGGAAATATAGGGGCCAATCCACTGATATTATGTACTGCTTTTCCGGTACAGGGCGACGGAACCCGCGAGGATAAGCAGAAATGTCCCACTGATACGGTTCATCCATTTGATGCCATTAGCTTTCCAGATCCTGACAGACTTTTTACCCAATGTGGCATAGCTCAGCATCACCGTCACGTCGATTGAAACAATAACGGCCGCCAGACTGGCATACTGTGGTAAAGCAGGTTGTGTCATATTTACGAACTGCGGGAGTAATGCTGTCATGAATATATAATATTTGGGGTTACTCATGGCAACAAAAAAGCTTTTCAGGAAAAGCGCCTGTGGTGCAGGAGCTACATCTCCCCTGTTACCAGGTAGAGAAGAATCGGAAGAAAGCAACATTTGTAAGCCAATAAAGGCAAGCCATAGAGTCCCGATCCATTTCAGAGTCACAAAAAGCGTTTCTGATGCAGTGAGTACCACACCAAGCCCCAGCCAGACAAGGGCAACCAGAAGTATATCTGCAACTACCGCGCCAGATATTCCCCATACAGCCCGTTTGATACCAAAGCGGGCAGCATTATTGAGGGACAACAGAACAGTCGGGCCCGGTGTTACGATACCGGCTGACATAATTAGAGCAAAAGCCATAAGTGCAGTCAGGGACATAGAGTGAACCTCGCCAAAAATTACAATATACCAGCAGAAATACAGGTCTGATCATTGTTAAAAAACCCGTTATACCATTATTTACCTCCGTCTGGTACGGCAGTTACTGCCCGTTATCCATTTTGTACAGACCTTTTTTACCCGCACTGTGCGGATAACCTTCAGGGCGCTGGTGACCAGCTCCAGTTGTTCCGCGCTGACCTCACCCAGGAAGTCCAGCTCTCCACCGCACTCCGGGCAGCAGGTTTCGGCAGGCTCCAGCCGGTTTATCTCGCGGGGAAGGTGTTCCGGGAACGGGCGACGATGCCGTGATTGCCTTAGCTGGCGGGGAACCTGTGGATCTGTTTCCCGCCCGCTCTTACGGTCGCTTTCGCTCTCCTGTTGTTTAAGCAGGGCTTCGGCTTTTTCAACCTGTCGGCGAAGTTTTTCTGAACGGGTACCGAACAACATCCGGCGCAGTTTTTCCAACTGGGCACGAAGACGCTCGATTTCGCGTTCACCTTCTTCAACTTTTTCTTCGGCACGGGCGAGCGCTGTGCGCAGGAAGGCCTCCGTCTCTTCGATAAGACGGAGCTGAGTATCTTTCTGACGTAGCTCCTCAGCCTGCTGGATGAGCAGTCTCTCAAGTTCAGCAAGACGGGCGGGAAGTGGTTTATTCATTCCCGCCTTATAATATTTTCAGCCTGTAAATTACAACATTTTCAGGATATTGCGGCGGGAAGTTTTTGGCTGACGCCAGTCCAGCTTGTCAAGCAGCAGGGTGAGTTGTGAGCGGGTCAGGACGATCTTTCCATCTCTGGCAGCAGGCCAGATGAAGTGCCCTTCCTCAAGTCGTTTTACATACAGGTTCATGCCGTCGTTATCGGCCCAGAGCACCTTTACCATATCGCCTTTCCGGCCCCGGAAGATAAAGATATGGCCGGAGTGGGGGGGGGTCATTCAGTACAGACTGTACCTGCTCCCCCAGTCCGTTGAAGGATTTACGCATATCCGTCACACCGGCAACCAGCCAGATACGACATTCTGATGGCAGATTCATCACTTTTCTGTCCTCCCGGTCAGTTCGCGGAGCAGTACTGCCAGTAGTTCTGATGACGGTTTTTCCAGCGTCATTTTACCGTAACGGAACTCCACGCAGCAGGAAGCTGCATTCAGCACAGGTAACAGCTCCGGCTCTGTTTTTAATTCGCCTGATGGTGTCGTGTCAGATATCACCTCAACAGGAAGCAACGTCGGTGATGTTGAAGTGTTTATGGTTGCGGGAAGACGACGTGATACGCGACCTTCCTTCTGCCAGAGTCGTAGCCATTTGAAGATAACGTTGTCGTTGATGCCGTTTTCACGGGCAATCTGCGCAATGCAGGCATCAGGGCGGGAAGCAAGTTCAACTATACGAAGTTTGAAGTCGTTCGAGTAAATTTTACGGGGTTCTTTCGCCAGGATTGAGATTCCATACTTAGATGTCCGTCTGTACAGGTGGACGTCTAAGTTACCAGCACTGGCTTAAAGGCTACATACGGCGGTCAGTTTACGCTTACCCGGACTGAGTTATTGTCGCCTAATACATGAGTTGTATGCATCCCGAGGAGATATTTCGGTCCAGGAGATTGCGGGGAAAACGGGACCTTCGTACGGTGCCGTCAGTTACATCCTGTACGCCGCCAGCCGGAAAACAAGGCAACTGTACACCTGGGTAAGATTTATTGAGTTTGAGACAGAGGAGCGCGTAAGGTTTGGTATACAGGCGGAACTGGTTGACGCCCGCCGTACCTGCCTGGAAAGGCTGACCAGCGAGCCGTGTACGCAGGATATCTGGCTGCTGGACGGTACGCATTTTACGGCAAGGAATATTTATTTTACCGAACGGATAACGTCAGCGGACGCCAGAAACCGGAGAGGGTGGCAGAACGTTACCGCTCCGGGTTAACTGCGGAATGTCTGACCATAACGTCTGGCGGGGAAGCGGAATGCCCGTTCCCCGCAGCAGGTATCAGTGCAGCAGTGTGTTGTCCGGCAGCCTGAATAAATCAACTTCGTGGTTTAACTGTTCAGTCAGTTGCTGCAGAGCGCTCACCAGGGAGGTGGACTGTTCTGCCATCCGGTTATTCTGCTGAGTTATCCGGTCAACTTCATTCTCGGCCATGCGGGCCTGCTGTATTCCCCTGTTCTGTTCTTCAGAACTGATGGCGATTTCCCCGATAACGTGCGAGACGTTGCTGATGGAATCATTCATTGTACTCATGGATACTTCAGCATTCTCCGCCAGAGCCACCCCCTCCTGTATCAGGGTGGTGGCGGAGGTGATGAGCGCGGCGATATCTTTTGCGGACTCCGCACAACGCAGGGCAAGGATCCTGACTTCGCTGGCCACCACGGCAAGGCCGCGTCCCTGCTCTCCGGCTCTGGCGGCTTCCACTGAGGCGTTATCTCCGACAGCGGCGCGCATCTCTTTATCGTTCTGTAATCAGATATAGACCAATACTCTGTAACTTCTCCAGCGTTTCCGTATACTCCCTTACTGGCTGAGATTGTTCGACAATACCTGCTCCGGCCTGAAGAGCGAAACCGTCTTCTAAATGATAGAGTGAGCGCAATACCAACGCGGCATCCAGTGCGCCGTCACTATCCAGCATTAATACGGTACCACTGTAAGCCCCTCGAGGTTCAACTTCTCGAGTCGCGATGGCTTCCAGTGCTGCACGTTTCGGAATGCCAGATGCAGTCACTGCCGGGAACAGTGCTTTCAGTCCATCCCAACAACTGCGTCCTTCGGCCAGTGTGCCCTGGAGTTGTGATGCCAGATGCTGTACTGTTCCACGAGGCAAAACCTGCATAAATTTTTGTACACTCACGCTGTTCGGAACACAAACCTGTCGTAATTCGTCAAAAGCTAACTTTACAGAGACAGCATGTTCAGCGATTTCTTTCGTATCGCTAATCAATTCTTCACGCAGTCGGGTATTCTCTTGCTCGTCTGCTTTAAGCGCGCGAGTTCCTGCTAGTGGTTGTGTGGAAAGAATCCCTTGCGCAGTGCTTTCTACAATGGTCTCTGGACTAAATCCCATGAATTGATGTTGGTTATAATTGACCAGGAACGAACGGGCCGGGGTGTTATGGCGCCGGCCGAAGTGGTAGCTGGCGACCAGATCCAGCGATTCATCAAGGAATATCCGACGTGAGAGGATCACTTTTTGGTACTTTCCGTGCTGTATATCTTCAATGGCCTCTTTTACCTGCTGCTTATAGGTCTCAGAATCATCCTGACTCAACCTTTCACGCACATCAAGATGACGTCCCGGCTCTAATTCAACCGGTGTATAGATGTGATCGGCTGCCATCAACTGCTCACGAAGCAGTGCGATCTCTGTGCTATTTGTGGCTTTTAAATGTGCCTTGCCTTCGGTCAACATCAGTTCAAAACGCGGTATTAATAGTTGAAGCAGTGGTCGTTTGGTAGGAACTTGCGCTGGTAAATCATGAAACAGATATGACAATTCGAAATCACCGACACCCAGGGCACGCCAGCGTGAAAAAGGCAGCGCATTCAGTGCCTGTTGCAAGCTGTGCAGATAATCATGTTGATGGCTAAAGCGCTGACATTTCCCCGGCATTAGCAATTCACAGCGGTCTTTGTAGAGGTGTATCTCCGCTAAAGCATCGAATCCAATGTGCCAACATGCATCTTTTTCATATGCCAGACATTTTTCCGGACGAAGAGCCAGAAAATTACAGACAACATCAAGGGGAGAGGCATGCAACGGCATTTCCTCAGCTAATACAGGGAGAGGTCTGTAGTCACTCATCGATTGAAACAGGTGCAGGTCAGCATTATCGGTTTGCTGTCGAGCCATCACGGCCAATTGACGGCGATCAATTTTACCCACTGGAGTAACAGGCCAGTTGGCGACGGACAATAACTGATCTGGGAGTTTAAAATTACTCAATCCTTGTTGCTGTAGGAAAATGCGTAACTCAGCCAGTGAAATACGATGACGCTCAGAAAGGCAGACGCAGATTCGTTCTACCAGGTCTGAGTCCTTCACACCCACGACAACACAGTCTTCAATATCTGGATGTCGGGCTATACATTGTTCTAGTTCCGTACAACTTACTTTTTCACCTGCGCGATTAATTAGTTCTTTGATACGGCCTTCAACAATGACATTCCCCTCCGCAGTCAGTCGGACTAAATCTCCGGATCGGTATTCGCCCGTTTGGGTAAAGCTAGTGAGATTTTGCTGCGGTGCACAGTAGTAGCCTGTGATGGTATAGGGACCTTGTGTTAATAACTCACCTGTTTCACCTATACCCACTTCATGGTTATCTGCGTTGACAACGCGCAACCGATCCCATTGAGAAGCTGGACGTCCTTGTGTATGCATTATCACTTCTGGAGCATCATCCAGGCGGGTACAGCAGATAAGACCTTCTGCCATACCAAATACTTGCTGAAGTTGGCACCCTAATTCTGGTTTTACGCGAGCTGCCAGCGTGCTTTCCAGTTTGGCCCCACCCACTTGTAATAACCTTAAAGAACTTAAATCGCTTTCATCCCACGTCCGGTACTCCAGCCAGAGTGCTAATAACGGTGGAACAAGTGATGTCATGGTAACCCGGTGCTGTTCAACAAGCGGGAAAACTTCATCGCAGGAGGGGGTTCTCGCCATCACAATTTTTCCTCCCGATTGAAGTACACCAAGAATACCCGGACAGGAAAGTGTGAAGTTATGAGCGGCGGAGAGTGTAACAAGATATACCGTGTCGGTGTTCGTTCTGCATATCTCAGCCATTATGCTTACATTGTACAGATAATCAGCATGCGTACGAGGGATCAGCTTAGGTGTTCCCGTACTCCCTCCTGAAAGCAGTAGCAGGGCGATATCCTCCATATCCACAGTGGGGGCATCTTGTTGATTGAGTGGAGCACACTGACAGAAAGATCTTAACGTACAGTCAGGATCATCCGCTTGATATACGACCACCTGTTGTAGGGTGGGGAGGCATTCAGCAATGCGTGTGGCCAGTGGTTGAAAATCATGTGCCAGATAGTGATCTGGATGTATCCACATGCGTGGATGTGCGATCTGGCACAATGTTTCTAAATCGTTTTCCCCTTGTGTTGGCATGGCCAGTACTGGTCTCACACCCAGTCTGAACAGAGCGAATAACGCCACCAGAAATCCGATGGAATTGGGGAGTTGAAGTAGGACATTGTCACCTTTACGCACTCCTGCCTGATGAAGGTAATTGGCGAAACGATCAGACTTATCCGCCAATTCGAGATAGGTCATTTGGTCCGGGCCACAGCATACCGCAGGTCGTCCTGTAAATTGCTCTGCGAGGTGGGAGAGTAAAGAGCCAAGGGTTATATCAGGCCAGTTAACGGGCTTTTCGCGTGCAATGGCTTTTTTTAGCAACTTATTCATATGAATTTTCCTGTTTTCAATAGAGAAATATACTGGTTTTTATTGTGCTGTCAGAATTTAACTCCAAAAACGATTTAAGAGAAATATAAATGCCGTCAGGGTTGCTAGTTCTACGCTAAAAATGATAATGATTATTACTATCATTGATGCCATGCTATAAAACAACATAACTAAACCAAAGCGCAACATATTTTGACTATCTCATGCAGGTGGAGAGGAAAACGATGTTTCAGGGGATAAGTCGACGTTCATTAATCAAAAATATGGGACTGCTGGCTGGCAGTGCCTTATTTTCTAATGGCTTGTATTCAATGGATAAAACTCCAAGTAAGGGAGGAGTGTTACGTGCAGCCTTTACAGGTAGTAATAGTGGCCCGGCGAATATGCTTACCGCAACGCATACACCTTTGGGATACGTCCGGGCCCGACTGCTTTGGGACACATTAGCTGACACTCAGAACGGAAAAATTGAATACCGATTAATGGAATCAGCCGAGCCAGATTCATCTGCAATGCGCTGGACGCTGAAAATTCGTTCGGGCATCACTTTTAGTGATGGCAGAACGCTGTCCGCCAGAGATGTGCTGTACAGCCTGCGACAACTTGCGAATACCCCAGGAGCCCAGAGTGGTTGGCTGGCTCCTCTGGACGTGTCAGCTTCGCGTGTACAGGATGCGCAGACCCTGACGCTACAACTGAAGCAGCCTGTGGGGGCGTTTGACTGGAGACTGGCGCAGGGAATGATGGTTTTTCCAGAGGACAGTAAGTCCGGGCGGCAGGCACCTGGTAGTGGTGCCTGGATACTGGGAGAACAGAATTCGACGGTGACTAAACTGTTGCCACGCCATGATTATTGGGACGCTGCAAGTGGTCCATGGTTGGATCGTATCGAACTGTATGCAGTTGATGATATGAATGCCCGGATGAATGGTTTGAAAGCAGGACAATTCAATTATGTAGCAGAGATTGGCCTCGTCAATGCACATAGTGAACAACGTAATTCACAAGTACAAGTGCTCGTTGCTCCTGAAGATGAGTGGAGATGTTTGGCGTTTTCAATGAATCTTAGCGCTGAGCCGTTCAACCATCCTGAGGTAGTTGAAGCGCTAAAACTGGCAATTAACAGAGAGGAGATGGCTCGCATACTGGGTTTCGGCTTTGGACAAAGCGCAAACGATGCATTAGGCACTGGACAGTACTGGTACGCGCCTGATTTGCCAAAGCGCCATTACGATCCTGAAAAAGCAAAGGGCTTGTTGCAAAAAGCAGGGATCGTTCCTCGCACCAGTATTCGAACCAGCAATTTTACTTGGGGGTTTGCGGAGAGTGCCACTCTGCTATTGCGCCAGTCTGTGTCAGCAGGCTTTTCTTTGACTGTAAATAAACTACCCGTTGCCGATTTTTACAGTGATATTGCTGAGTTGATAAACGCACCGCTAAAAACCAGCACATTTCCGGCCATGCCACTGCCAGTTGTACTGCCTTTCTATTATGGCAGTAATGCGCCGTATTCGTTTACAGGGCCGGCATCGCCACAGCTGGATGTGTTAATGCAGGTTCTTCAGGCGGCACGTGGGGACGCTATGACGCAGGCGATTCACGATGTACAGCATTACCTGTATCAGCATGGCGGCGATGCCATTTTTGCTCGTCTGCCGTCGGTTGCACTGGCTACAAAGGATGTCCGAGGTATTCGTAGCGGCGGCGCGTTTGAATATCCGTTACTGCGAGGCGCCTGGCTGGAGTCATAAAATGGGCTGGAAAATCATAGGCAAACTGGGGTGGATGTTGTTCTCGTTGTTAGCGCTTTCACTGTTGGTGTTCGCTACTCTTGAACTGGTCAAAGGCGATGCTGCCAGTATGCGGCTAGCAGGACAGGGTAGTGCTTCGCAGATCTCAACTTTGCGCCATGAGATGGGGCTGGATCGCCCTTTTGTTATCCGGTATGTCAGTTGGGTAATGGCGGCTATACACGGAGATTTCGGCCACAGCCGGGTGAGCAATCTGGCTGTCAGTCAGATTATTGGCGAAAAAGGTGCGGCTTCGTTACTGCTGGGGGGGGGGACATTGGTACTGATGGTTCCACTGACGCTGTTCCTGGGGGGCTGGAGCGGACTACATGCTGGCAAACGTAGCGACCGTTTAATAGGAACGCTTACGTTGACATTGCTGACCGTTCCCTCTTTTGTCACAGGGACACTGCTGGTACTGATCTTTTCTTTTATGTTGCACTGGTTACCCGCGTTGTCGCTGTTGTCAGAAAATGCTGGCATATCTCAATGGGCGCAGGCCATGATTTTGCCGACGTTGACTTTGCTTAGTGTATGTCTGGCGCAAATGGTGCGTGTGCTTCGTGCTGGTGTGATTAGTGCCTCAGAGAGTGAAGCGACGCAAATGGCTCGTCTCAACGGCATCCAGGAGTGGCGAATTGTTCTGTTCTGGATCATGCCAGTCGCACTGATTAACTTTTTGCCTCTGTTAGCCCGATATATTGCAACCTTACTGAGTGGTGCGCTAATCGCCGAAACATTATTTGCATGGCCCGGCTTGGCCAGCGCATTGCTAGACGCAACGCAGAATCGTGATACTCCGGTGGTCATGGCTATTGCCATGCTGGTTTGCCTGTTGACCGTTAGCCTGAATATGCTGGCTGATTTGGCGGTCGATTATCTGAGCATGAATAGGGAGGAGGCATGATTTTTTCTCCTTTACAGCGGGTGGGGGGAGTGATGATCGGCATTATGCTGTTGCTGACACTTGCCGGGCCGCTTTTGGCGACATTGAACGCAAACAATGAACCGGGTTTGCCATTTGAGCCAGTTTCGGGACAGCACTGGCTCGGTACCGATTATTTGGGTGAAGATGTATTAAAGCGCTTGTTGCAGGGGGGGGCCATGCTGGTACTGGTTGCCTCTTTGGTGGTGGTGGGGAGTTGGCTGATTGCTGGTTCACTGGCGATGTTCGCGACACTGCGTGGCGGTGTCTGGGATCGCATATTGCGTCAGATGGCTGATATGTTACAAAGCCTTCCCGGCATGCTTTTACTAATGTTGGTTGTTGTGGTACTTGGTCCCGGTTATGCAAGCGCGGCAATTGCCGCGGTGCTTATATCGGGCATTGATATTCTGCGACTTGCACGCGCAGCCACTTTACAGGTGATGCAGCATGATTATATAGATATAGCCAGGTTGCGTGGGGAATCGCTGGCATGGATGGTGCGTTATGAGGCCTCTCCTGCACTTGTACCGTTGGTTACTGCCGATCTCGGGGTTCGTTTTGTTAATGCTTTGTTTATTGTGGCGACCGCCAGTTTTCTTGGATTGGGTGCCCAGTCTCCACAGGCTGACTGGGGATTAATGATCATGGAGAATCGTCAGGGGCTGACATTGCAGCCGTTGGCGGTTATAGCCCCCGTTATCGCACTGTTGCTGCTCTTGCTACCGGTAAATATCCTGCTTGACAGTCTGTTAACCCCCTCCTTGCAAAAAAACAAAAATCGGCCGACGGTAATGGGTAATACACCGCCTACAGATCATGCGCTGTTAATAGTACAAGATTTGAGCCTCAGTATCGGCACAATGACGTTATTACACGCTGTGAATCTGACAGTAAAAATTGGAGAGATCGTAACTCTTTCAGGAGCCTCAGGCAGTGGTAAAACTACACTGTTACATAGTCTGCTGAACGATTTACCCCGTGGCTGCCACCGGGTGAGCGGACAAGTCTGGATTGCCGGACAGACCATGTTGGGGCTTTCTACTCTCGACAGCCGTAAAATGCGTCGCCGCTACATTGGATACATGGCACAGGATCCGCGTGTGGCATTGCCTGCACATCAGCGGATTGGGCGTACCCTTACCCATCGGGCCCGGTCGCTGGGTTTTTCCAGCACAGAAATCTCCCGCAGTCTTCCCGGTCAGTTAACTCGTGTTGGCTTGCCAAGTCATCGTGCATTTTTATTGCGTTATCCGCATCAACTTTCGGGTGGACAAAGGCAGCGAGTGTTGCTGGCACTTGCGCTCTGCGGTGATCCACAATTACTGTTGTTGGATGAGCCAACCAGTGCCCTTGACGCAGAGAATACGGCTTTACTTTATAGACTGATTAGGCTGCTGGCCCAGGAAAAAAAAATCGCTGTCTTGATGGTTGCGCACGGGCTGGATGCCATTCGTCAAACCGCTGACCGTGTGGTAGTTATGGCACATGGGGAATGTCAGGAGTCGACCGATTGTCAGAGTTTCTTCCGTCAGCCGCGTAGCGAAGCGGGTAAACGCCTTCTTGCCGCTAGTGTGCCGTGCCAGCCACCTATACAGAATACAAAAGATACTCAGTCTGGTCTGCAAGTTCGGGGGTTACAGTTGCAGTTACCTTCGCGTCAGGTATTGCATCGTGATATTACTTTCTCACTTCCGGTCGGCGGTTGTTTAAGTATTGTCGGCCCTTCCGGATGTGGTAAAACCACGCTTCTCCGTGGAATATTAGGTCTTCAGCCTGCAGCGGAGGGCACGATTTACTGGCAGCAGCAATCTCTTTCACTACGGCTTAAAGATCGGTCACGCGGTCAACGACAGCTCATGCAGTATGTCCCGCAGAATCCTTATGATTCATTGAATCCTTTCTGGTTGGTTCGGCATTTGTTATTACGGCAATTGATAATATTTCAGCCGAACCTGCGAGGTTTGGAGTGTGAAGAAGTGCTGCTGGCGATGATGAACAAGGTTGGACTTTCTCCGGATCTGTTATCCCGGCGAGTGCGTCAGCTATCCGGTGGCCAGCGCCAGCGAGTTGCGCTTGCCCGCGCGTTGCTGGCTCGCCCACAGTTGCTGATTTGCGATGAAGTTACCAGCGCGCTGGACAGTGAAAATCGTCAAGCTTTGCTACGGCTGTTGAATACATTGCGTGAGCGCGAGCAAATGACGTTGATTATGGTCACGCATGACCGTGCGATGCCTGCTGAGTTGGGGGGCGACATTTTACAATTGGGCAGCGCATTAGCGCAGATCATTCCTGCCGGATTTCAGATGCCAATGTTGGCTTTAAGGAGTCAGAAGTGAGTAAAACACTCTGTCAAAATAGAACTCGACGCCTGGCTTTTACAATGTTTGCAGTTATCGTATTGGTTATCAGCTGTGGTGCTGTCTTCGTCAGTTGGTTATGGCTATCGTTTATCCTCATTTTAGTACCTGTCTTGAGTTACATTGGTTTGCCTGAGGGAGATCGTTTTCAGATATTACCGATCTCTACGTTAATTCGATATCTGGATGGTTGTACTGGTAACGTCTGGAACGCGAATCTGTTATCTCAGCGAACATTTCTGAAGTATGAACAAAAGGATGAATATATTCATCCTCAATTTCTTAGAGAAAAATTAAATATAAATGTGTGGAGTAATGCTATTCCCCGATTTTTATACTCTTATGAAGAATAAGGTTATTATTGTTTTCCTGGCCCTTTTCATTTCTTGATGCAAAAGATAAAGAAAAGCAATGCATTAATTTTTTACTTATTTCGTGAGTAAGAATGCTGACGAGGTTGTGGTAATACTCATATGAAAATGGCAGTTTGCTTTCATTTTATATATGGCAATTAATCGGGTTAGTGATTAACCGCTAAAAATATGGTGACTTCAGGAGAATTATAATGAATTCCGCCTGGTTGCGGCATGCACCTGTCTTATCGACGGCACGAATCAAACTATTTTGCCTACCTCACGCGGGGGGAAATGCGTCCTTATATCAGTCCTGGCTACCGTTGTTACCCTCCACGGTGACTTTATGCCAGGTCTGCCTTCCCGCCCGTCTCGAACGTTTTGGGCAACCGATGCCGGATAGTTTCCCGGCGTTGATCAGGATTCTGGCGGATGAGATTCAGCCTGTCATCGACGGTCCCTGGGCTATTTTCGGTCATAGTATGGGTGGTGCGGTGGCACATGAGTTGGTGCTGGAATTGTCTCGCCGTGGCGTACCCGAACCCGAATTGTTGGCTATCTCGGGGCGGGAGGCACCGCAGTTCCATCAGGCGGGTACCCTTCACCAACAGAGCGATGAGGCGTTATGCCGTGAGTTGATCCGGCTCGACAGTGATAACGTCCGCGCATTAGAACACGCTGAAATGCGTGAATTTATCCTGCCCGCTATTCGCGCGGATTATCGTCTGATTGAAACCTATCGTGCTACCCCATGTGGTGTACTGGGTTGCCCTCTGGCGATTTTCTGGGGAACAGACGATGAAGAACTGAGCGAGATGACAACATCCGGTTGGAGGATCTGGAGCGAAGGTGCTTTTCATCAACGTTGTTTTCGAGGCGGGCATTTCTATCTTAATCATCATCGCCAGGCAGTGGTTCGCGCATTATGCGACTTATTGCCCTCTACATATTGACACGATGGCAGCAGGAGAACCACGATGACAACGCCTATCGATATTGAACAGGTAATTGAGGAATTATTTCGCACCTGCACCCAGGTATCACTCTCTGCTGTGACAGACGATGACAATTTAATTGCCCTTGGGATTGATTCACTTAGCATGATGCGAATGGCCGCACGCTTGAGAAAGCAAGGGTTGCCAATCAGTTTCGCTCAGTTGATATCAGCACCACAACTGGGCTGCTGGCGAGCGCTGATCTCCAGCCAACAAAAAGTTGTACCAGCACCTGTAAACACACCGGAGATTCTCCCGGATAATGCGCCGTTTGATCTTGCTTTGATGCAACATGCTTACTGGATTGGCCGACGTCCAGATCAACCACTGGGAGGAGTGAATGCCCATTTTTATCATGAATTTGATGGTAAGGCATTGGATCCAGTCCGGCTTGAACAGGCAGTACGTCATCTGATGATCCGCCACCCGATGCTGCGTGTACGTGTTGATGAGGAGGGGGTGCAGTGCATAGAGGAATTGAACTGGCCGGGAATTGTTTGCTTAGATTTGCGTACAACTGATGAGACTGAGCGGAAACGCATATTGGCTGCGCGGCGTGAGCAGTTTTCCTGTCGCCGTATGGACGTCAGCAATGGTGAAGTGTTTGATGTGCAACTTACCTTGCTTCCCAATAACCGTAGCCGGCTGCACCTGAATCTCGATATGATTGCAGCCGATGCTATGAGTCTCCGAATTTTACTGGATGATTTGGCTAATATTTACCATGCACGCGAAAAAGCGTTGCCTTCTCTCAGTTGGCGATTTGCTGATTATATCCATGCCCGTAAGAAGCAAGTCGCGCAAAATCCTCCCCTGATAGCACGTGACTATTGGCAAAAACGGTTACCGTTTCTACCAGAGTCCCCACAATTGCCGATACAGATTAATGTCGGCATGGATAATAGTTCAGTTTCCCGTCGCCATTATATCTTTAGTCGTGAGGCACGAAAGGCGTTTGATCGACAGGCGCGGCAGCACATGCTTACACCAGCAATGGTGTTTGCAGCAACATATGCTGAAGTGTTAACGGCATGGAGTACAGCTCCTGATTTTTTGTTAAATATGCCTCTGTTCAACCGCCAGCCGTTGCACAATCAGGTTGATTTGCTGGTAGGTGATTTCACGTCCTCAATTTTACTGACATGGGAGGGAAGTAAAGCGGGATCTTTCGTGGAGCGTGCCCACCGTTTACAAACACGTTTTCACCAGGATGTAGCAGCGGCAGACTATTCCGGCGTGGAGGTTTTGCGAGACCTTTCCCGTGATCGCGGTCATCCCGTCTATGCTCCGGTCGTGTTCACCAGTGCGTTAGGACTGGGCGAACTGTTCAGTGAAGCTGTGCGGGATACTTTCGGTGAACCTGTGTGGATTGTGTCACAAGGGCCACAGGTTTGGCTGGATGTGCAATTAACCGAATTTAATGGCGGTTACATGCTTAACTGGGATGCGCGCGAAGCGGCATTCCCGGCGGGGATGCTTGATGCCATGTTCGACGCTTGTATTCGTTATCTCACAGACCTCGTCGGAGGAAAACTCTGGGATCAGCCAGTGCCAGCTATGCTCAGCGTTACCAGTGAAGCTATCAGACAACAGGTTAACTCTACTGGTCATGAGATAATACCGCAACCTCTGCATCATGATTTTTTCAGACAGGCGGTAACACAGCCTGATGCGACAGCACTGCTTTATCATCAACAGATCATTACTTATGGTGAATTGGCAGAACGGTCGCTGAAACTGGCGGCGCTGCTGGTTGAGAATGGTGTCAGGCATGGCGAACCAGTGGCGATTACTTTAGAGAAGGGACCACAACAGATCATCGCTGTACTTGCCGTACTGGCCGCAGGCGCGGTATGGCTCCCTGTGGGAGTGCATCAACCTGTAGCTCGTCGAGATCGGATCATGCGCAGTGGTTGCGTCCGTTGGGCCATCGCACAGCAACCGTTTGAGGGTAACCAGGCTGTTACCGTGATGTTTCCAGACGAAGCGGATAATTTCTTACCAATACATCCATGTGTTACTCAGTCTCCAGGCGATCTCGCATACATCATTTATACCTCTGGTTCCACTGGTGAACCGAAGGGCGTCGAGATAGCTCATGGAGCTGCTCATAATACCATCGCAGATATTAATCAGCGAAGTGGAATTTGTGCAGATGACCGTTTGCTGGCGGTGTCGGCACTCGATTTCGATCTGTCGGTCTATGACATATTCGGCCCACTTTCTGTCGGTGCAGCGCTGGTGTTGATTGATGAAGATGAACGTCGAGATGCAGCGTGTTGGCTTGATAATATTCGGCAGCACCATATCACCTTTTGGAACTCAGTTCCTGTTCTGTTGGAAATGTTGCTTGCCGGAAGAATTGACACCACTCCGTTACCTCTGCGTTGCGTCATGCTTTCCGGAGACTGGATCCCCCTCGAACTTCCTGTGCGACTTCGTTCCGCCGCCCCCACAAGTCGTTTACTGGCGATGGGGGGGGCAACGGAAGCAGCTATCTGGTCGAATCTTTTTGAAGTAGAGGAAGTAGATCCTGATTGGCGCTCCATCCCCTATGGCAGGCCATTAACTAACCAACGCTATCGGGTTGTTGATGCCCTCGGGCGCGACTGTCCTGACTGGGTCGCAGGTGAACTGTGGATAGGTGGACAGGGTGTGGCATTGGGTTACCGGCAGGATGAAGAAAAAACGGCAGCCAGATTTGTGTATGCGCAGGGTGAACGTTGGTATCGCACAGGTGATGCCGGGCGTTACTGGCCTGATGGGACTCTTGAATTTCTGGGGCGTATGGATTATCAAGTCAAGGTACGTGGTCACCGCATCGAACTCGGTGAAGTGGAAACCGCGATAAAACAGTTGCCGGGTATACAGCAGAGTGTCGCGCTGGTTTCGCAAAGTGGCAAGTTGCTGGCGGCTGCTGTGGGAGAACCTCTGACTGAAGATGAGTGGAAAGGCCGTCTTGCTAAATTACTGGCTCGCGAGATGTTGCCGGAGCAAATCATCTGGTTAGATACATTACCTCTCAGTAGCAATGGAAAAGTTGATCGCAAGGTATTACTGCAGTGGGCAGAAGAACGGCTGAAACCCCAACAGGCCAATGAGCCAGAGCGTTTGGGTGCTCATCAAACACAAATTGCCGATGTATGGCGCAAAGTGTTGAGTCTGGAAACGCTCAACATGCAGGATAACTTCTTCAATCTTGGCGGTGATTCGCTTCAGGCCACCCGGGTCATAGCTGAATTACATCAGGCGGGTTTTAAAGATGCCTCACTGGCATTGCTGTTCGCCTCACCACAGTTTGACGCCTTCTGTTCGGGCTTAGCTGCATCAACAGGCAATGCTGTTGATATTCAGGCATGGCAGGCCGCTCCTGAAAAGAGGTACGAGCCCTTCGCGATGACGGATGTACAGCAGGCATATTGTATCGGCCGACGACCGCAATTCACACTCGGCGGAATCGGTTGCCACTTTTACCGCGAATATACACTGGAAGATCTGAACCATGAACGTCTTGAGCAGGCGTTGAACCAGTTGATCGGACGTCATGATATGTTGCGTGCGGTCTTTGATGATGACAATCAGCAGCGGGTTCTGACAGAAGTACCATGGTTGAAAATTCCGGTGCTGGCCGAAGGGCCGGGGGCGTTTGCGAAATTGCGAGCCTGCTGCTCACATCAGGTGTTTGATCCCCGACAATGGCCGCTTTTAAACCTGTCGCTGGCACAAGAGAGCGGTGTGTGGCGACTGGGGGTGGGAATAGACAATCTGGTGGCGGATGCACTTAGCGTTATGATCATTTACGATGAGCTGAATGCGTTGTATAACCATCCTTCGCGTGGTCTTCCGCCGCTGACGGCGACATTCCGAGACTATCTGCATAACCACAATATCAATGATGGCGCTTATGAGCGAGCCTGGCAGTGGTGGCAGGAAATAATGCCGACATTGCCTCCTCCTCCTAACCTTCCAATTGCTGTCGATCCGGCTACCTTAAAGGAGGTGAAATTTACGCGACGACAGAAGATGTTGGATAGCGCAGTGTGGCAGCCGCTTTTAGCACAATGCCAACAACACGGCTATACCCCATCAGCGCTGTTGCTGGCAGCATTTAGCCATACGCTGGGTCGTTGGTGCGACAACCAGGCATTTACACTCAATCTTACCTTATTTGATCGTGAAAACCTTCATGAGGATATTCCGCATCTGGTCGGTGACTTTACGTCACTGGTTCTGGTGCCGTGGTTACCGGAAGAACAAGAAGGTTGGCACGCTAGTGTGAAACGCACCCAGCAAGCGCTTTGGCAGGCGTTGGATCATAAGGAAGTTAGTGGCATCAAGGTATTACGCGAACTCGCGCGGCTTAACCATCAGCCCGATATGACCATGCCGATAGTTTTCACCAGCGCTCTGGGATTAAATGTGGAGACCAGTAGAGACAACAATCTGTTTGACAACTTCTGTTGGGGAATTTCACAAACACCACAAGTATGGCTGGATTTTCAGATAACAGGGAATGACAACGAGGTCAATCTGACCTGGGATGCCGTGGAAGCGCTTTTCCCCTCAGGTGTACTGGATAATATGTTTGAAGAATTTTGTCAGTTACTGACAGACCTGCCGCAATACGATGGTGAAAAGTCTCTGCAAGATCCGTTGCCGGTTATGCAGCAACTCTGTCGAGATCGGGTTAATGCTACATCAGCTACCATTGAGCCCGTGTTGTTGCACGATGCCTTCTTCCTTCAGGCATCAGAGCAACCCGAACGCACGGCGTTGTGGTGGCAGGGGAAAAGCATTGGCTATGGCGTACTGGCGCAACAGGCTAAGCAGATTGCCGCACTGTTGTTGGCGCACGGCGTACAACCACAAGATCTGGTGGCAATAACTATACCGGAAGGGCCCGAACAGATTACCGCCGTATTGGGCGTGTTAGCCGCGGGGGCCTGTTGGATCTGGGCAGACCGTGAATACCCCGCAGCTCAACAGGCTGGAATGTACCGTAATATGAGCATCCGTTGGCTGCTGATGGATAACGGATCGTTACAGATTGTGGATCCTGAATTGCAAATTTTGCACATTGAGGATGCTACAGATTATGCGCCATTGTCCGAACTCGTACCTATTGAGGATAAGTACCCGGCCTGCGTTATCCTGACCTCCAGTGCTGATGGAGACCAAAAAGGAGTGGTGCTCAGCCACGGTGCAATTGTGAATACCTTACATGGGGTCAATCAGTATGCAGAAATGACCCCTAATGATTGTCTGTTGGCGCTCTCGTCGGCAGGTACTGCACTGAGGCTCTATGATCTCTTTTCGGCGCTTTCATCAGGCGCGTCACTGGTATTACTGACACGTACAGAACAGAGTGATGCTGAAAACAGTTGGTTACAGGTTCAGCAACACCGTGTCTCGTTGTGGAATTCTGACTGGCTTTATCTTGAGAGAATGTTAAGCGCTGTACCTGAGGGAATAACCTTACCCAGTCTGCGCAAAGTGCTTGTATCAGGCGATAATGTTCCACTCTTATTGTTCGAAAAATTGCATACAGTGGTACCGGATAGCTCGTTGCTGGTGCTGCGAGAGTCAACCGGTACTGCTATCTGGTCAAACATCTTTATCGCGAACGACACAAATTATGATGGGAATATTTTTCCTGCGGGCTACCCGCTGGTTAATCAGTATTGTCGTGTCGTTGATGCTTTTGGTCGTGACTGTCCTGACTATGTAAGCGGTGAATTGTGGGTTGCCGGAATGAGCCTGGCCATTGGTTACCAAGGGGAGCCAAATACGACATCAGAGGCTTTCGTATGGTACCGGGGGATACGCTGGTATCGCACGGGCGACAGTGTTTACTACCAGCCTGATGGCGTGTTGATCTCGTCCGGACGTATTAAACAGTATGTTTTACTCCATGGCAGGAACATTGATACAGGTGAAATTGAAACAGTACTGCAGACTTTGCCGGGTATTGGCAAAGCCTGGGTGACGGTGATTGATGAAGGGGAAAGAGCCCGTCTGGTTGCAGCAGTATCACCGAATAATATCGTCGTAAACCATCCTGTTTCCTACCATGACATTCCGATAGTGCGCCGTGATATTGAGGATGATGAGTTTGAAGCTCAGGGGGTTGAGCGCGCTATGCTGGCGATATTGCGATTGAGCCGGAGTGATGGCGGTCAGATGTTACACTGCGCCACTCCGGTCGCGGCAGCATGGCAACCATTATTCGCGCGTTGGCTAGATATTCTTCAGGTGCGTCAACTGGTCGTGCAACACCAGGACTATCTCTTGGCAGGCAATCGTTTTGACGTCGTGTCGGCACTAGTGGATGCGTGTAATCCGGCGATGAACAGCTACCAACAGGCGTTGACGCAGGTGTTCACGGCACTACGTCAACAGTACGACGTTTATCGAGCCATATTGCAAGATCAGCAAGAGCCGCTTTTGTTACTGGAACATCCTGTGCTCTCGCCTGAGAGCCTGTTGATACAGGACGGCCATTTCCGGACGCTGGTGACGCAATGGGCATCCTCATTGAACGCCCATGCCGGTAGTCTTGATCATCCACTACGAGTAGTCGAACTGGGGGGACGTAGTGGTCAACTGGCGTCATTTTTGCTACCCCTGCTTTCCCCAGATGTCCGCTATACGATGCTGGATACATCTCCCACTTTGGTTAACATAGCGCAACAGCGCCTGGCGGGTGACGCCAGATTTTCTGCAGAGACTTGCAGTAATGACTGGCTGCCTGAAACGTTGCGTTATCAGTTTGATGTAGTGCTTTGCGCTAATTCACTGCATCGCTTTGATGATCATGTTCAGGGAATTGCGCTGGCCTGCCAACTGGCTGTACGCGGTGGATGTCTCTGGCTGGTTGAAAGTAGTGAATTAACGCCGCTGGCGTTAATGACGGCGGTCGTACTCGAACGTGGTTATACCAGGCATGATGCACAATGCGGTTCTCCACTACTGTCGATGCCAGGCTGGTGCCACCTGTTACAACAGGCAGGGCTTGAAATCATTCGGGCTCAGCAGTTGACCGGTAGTCCGTTGTTCTTGCTGGAGGGGCGTCGTTTAGATCAGGCTTTTGAGCCCGACAGTACACAGATACGTAGACAGCTATCCACTAAGCTCCCTGCGTATATGATCCCGGAACAGATTGAAGTGGTACCACAATTACCTGCGAATAAGAAAGACGGAAGGAAAAAGTGGTTTTTGACACGGTTATTTTTACGACCAGAACACCACATAGGCGGCGAGGAGCCTCAAGGTAAAACGGAGAATGCCATCGCGGCTGTCTGGCGCGAACTGCTGTCTCTGGAAAATATCCATCGTGAACAGGGTTTCTTTGAGTTAGGTGGAGACAGCCTTATGGCAACTCGTTTCCTGGCATGGATTACGCAGACTCTGGGAGTTACTTTGCCCATGCGCGAGTTGTTCAGCACGTCTCAATTGTATTTACTGGCACAACGTATCGATCAATTGATCGCGGACCAGGCACAACGCGAGGAGGGAGCGCTGTGATTGGTATCCTTGGAATGCAAAGCAGTATGGGGCGACAGGTTGTCAGGTTGCTAACTCAGTGGGGGGGCTCCCCTGTTCGTGGTGGCAGCCGCAGGATGCCCCCCGCCGACCTGCCTTCCTGTGTGAGCTGGCAAACGGTAGATATTGCCGATCCTGATTCGTTACAACGATTTGTTGCGGGTTGTGAACTGGTCATCAACTGTGCTGGGCCTTCACATATAACTACGCCACGTGTTTTGTCAGCGGCGTTGCGTGCATCTGCGCACCTGATTGATGCCGGAGGGGCATCCTGTAAGAACCTGAATATGCCTCAGTGGAGAGAGAACATTGTGTTGTTGGATGCTGGTGCTGTGCCTGGGTTGTCAGGCTGGTTGCCTCGCTGGCTGGCGCAGGACTTTTCCCGTGTAGATAGCCTGCAAGTCTGGCAGGGTATCCTGGATCGTTTCACACCTTCAGGCGCGGAAGATTTTCTCGCGGGTGTGCCAATCGGTAGGTACCAGCGATCCGCAGACCCTTTGGCACAGCAGAGCTTGCCATTTTTCCCCCGCCCGGTACAGGTGATGCCCTGGCAAGATAATGAGACACAGTGGGTTTCAAATTCTCTGGGTGTGGGTAATAGCAGATGGTTCAGTGTGAGTGATGGCCAGGCCTTACCTGCTGTGATGAGAGAATTAGCCTTTATGACATCTTCGCAGGCCTGCACGGCTCTGGTTAACGCTTCCGCGCAGGACGTCCAGAGTTTCAGACCTTACGTGCGGTATCTATTGGAAGTGACTGGTGAGCAAGCTGGGGGGAATCAGACAGAAAGCGCGCTAATTCAGGGGGAAGGTGTTGCACAGGTTTGCGGCACATTTATTGCGACGTTGGCTGCTGGGGTGATAACCAGTCCCGACAGTTTCTGCCGCCACAACTTCCATGCTGCACAAGTTCCCCTGTTACCGCAATTGATCAGGCATCTGTTTTCGCCTGACAGTGGTGTACGTTATCAGCGCTTCCCTGTCAGTGTGGCGCAACTGATGGAAACGGAAGGAGGTAGTCTGTGATCTGTCAACCTGTCAGGGTTTTAATTTGCGGATCTACATTTGCCCAGTTCTATATTACAGCGTTACTGGCACAGCCAACACGCTACCAACTGGTGGGCATTTTGGCTCGCGGCAGTGATCGCTCAAAGCAGTTAGCAAAGCGTCACCAACTACCATTATTCCGCGCAGTGGCAGATATTCCTTCTGATATTGACCTTGCCTGCGTGGTACTACGGGCCGGAGTTTTAGGTGGTAATGGAACTACGCTGACAAAACAATTGCTTGCACTTGGTATCTCCGTGCTTCAGGAGCAACCATTACATCAACAGGAAGTGACAGAATGTCTGCGCTGTGCGCGGCAGCATGGTGTGCGTTTTCATGTAGTGGATCACTATTTGCAACTCGATAACGTACGCCGTTTTGTTAGCGCTGCCCGTAGCGTCCTGAATGAACAACCGGGACAGTGGATTGATGCTGCATGTGCCAATCAGGTGCTGTTTCCGTTGTTGCATATGCTTGGCGAAATCTCTCCTCCTTCTGCGGCCTGGCGGGTTAGCTGTATCAGCAAGGATCCTGCCCAGCCACTACAAATCCTTCAGGGGTATCTGGGTAATGTTCCTCTAACGTTGCGCGTCTGGAATCAGGTGGATCCTGATGACCCGGATAATCATTTGCCACTTTTGCAACAACTCACTTTAGGTGTTGCGGGGGGGACATTAATGTTGCAGGACACGCATGGCGAACTGGGATGGTTACCACGATTGTACATCCCAAAAGAGGTACGACAGGCGTTTGATTTTGGTGCTCCTGCCGCAATGTCTCTGATAGAGGACTCGGTGCTCAACCTTTCGGCACCGACAATCTCTATTCGCGATCAGCTAATGCAGCACTGGCCAGCGGCTATAGCCCGTGAAGTCGGGCATTTTCTGATGTTGGCCGACGATGAAACGGTCTCCAGACAGCGCAGTCAGCAATTGTTGCTGAGCTGTCAACGTTGGCAACAGGCCACCACGGCGCTAGGTTATCCCATGATTAAATCCGGACAGCATTATCACTATCTACCGCTGACCGTACTGAAAACGGCTGTGGAAAGCGTGAATATTGAACCGACACTAACTGTAACCCCGCAGTCGTTACCCGCTGAATTACTTGTTGCAGTAGAGGTCGCCCGTCCTATTACCCAGGCAATTACGTTGTCGCAAACGCAACAATTCGTGCGTCAACTTGATCATGCAGTGCTGCTTTCTATGTTGCGTGCGTTGCAATCCGCTGGAGGACTGGACGGGACTAGGCGGTCGCTGGATACGCCCGCGTTGTTGGCTGGTCTGGGAGTTGCGTCCCGGCATCAGGAACTAATCGCCCGCTGGGTGGAAATTCTCTATCAACGGCGTTACCTCAGTGTAGAAGGTGGGCGATGGCGTTGCCTGACTCGAGTACAGGAAGCTGACTGGCAGGAATGCTGGAGGCTTGCTTCGGAAAGCTGGCTGGGTCTGGGAGCGGAGAGTTTCATTCATTACCTGCGTAGTAATGCGGAACGGTTGTTACCGTTGATGCGCGATGAACAGCAAGCGATTAGCTCGCTGCTCCCAAAGGGAAGTATGGCAATCACAGATACCATATATTGTGAAAATATTATTTCCCGTTACATGAATACGCTGATTGCCAGCCTGGTATGCCAGCGGGCTCATAACCAGCAAGGGCTTCGTGTGCTGGAAGTAGGTGCCGGCAACGGTGTAACGACGGACGTTGTACTCGCTCAGTGCCACGCTGAGGATGTACAGGTGAATTACCATTTTAGCGATTTGTCTACATTCTTCATTGAGAAAGCTCGTGAGCGTTATTGTCATCACGCGATGCAATTCTCTCTTGTGGACATCAATTGTTCATTTGCGGAACAGGGTATACCTGCGGCGAGTCATGACGTGGTGATTTGTTCAGGAGTGCTGAACAGTGTAAAGGAAACCCTGAGAGTGTTGCGTGAACTGCGTGGGTTATTGGTTCCCGGCGGCTGGTTGTTGTTTAGTGGAGCGACGCGTGAGCACTACGAGTTCCTCACATCACAAGCTTTCATTATGCCTGAGCCTCGTGATGATCGACAGCGTACGCGTGAGCGTTTCTTCTCGATCGTCCAATGGCGGGATGCTCTGTGGCGCGCCGGTTTCGGATCTGTATGGGTTTTGCCAGAGGAAGACCATCCGTTGACACCGCTTGGGCAACGACTGTTTGTTGCTGCTATCCCTGATTCGTCTCATTCTCCCCAGGATTAAGGAAAATAGTATGATCGATCAAAAAGTTGCCGCTGCATTGTTTGAGAAGCTTTCCACCCTGGGTGTACAAATATGGCAGGAACAGGGAAGGCTAAATTACAGCGCACCAAGAGGCGTCGTCACTCCAGAATTATTAAGTGAGATGAAAGAGCATAAGATCGCGTTAATTGCGCTGCTTCAGGATCAACAAGCAGAGCCGCTGTTTCAGTCTTGTCCCAATGAGCGCTACGAACCGTTTCCACTTACCGATGTTCAGTCTGCTTATCTGTTGGGACGACACGACGGGTTTGGTTATGGAGGGGTGGCTTGTCATCTTTACCTTGTGCTTCGTTATCCGGATCTGGATGTATATCGAGTGGCGGAGGTGTGGAAAACACTGATCACGCGGCATGATATGTTGCGTATGATTATCGACAATGGTGGAAAACAGCGTGTATTGGCGGAAGTACCAGATGTGGTGGTGACGTGCTATTCGCCAGACATTGATGTCAAAGAAATCATGGGGCATCGGGTATATCAGACTGACCGTTGGCCGCTTTTCGACCTCGCGGTATCGCAGAACACGCAGGGCGCGTATCTCCATTTATCGCTTGATTTCCTGATTGCTGACTGGGCCAGCGTGCGGTTGTTGCTGAGCGAATTTGAGCAACAATATTTTACGCCGGAGCAAGTGCTACCTTCAGTAACAATCTCGTTCCGCGACTATGTACTGGCTGAGTACCGTCTGCGGGAACGGGCCGAATGGTTACGAGATCGGAATTGGTGGCGCGATCGTCTGGCGAATCTTCCTTCAGCACCAGATTTACCAGTCTTAATGGTGTCAAAGGCTACCGCATCGGTAAAATTCAGTCGGACAGAAATGCAACTGAATGTCGCCCAATGGCGATCGCTCAAGCAAACGGCAGCGCGTCATAATTTGACCCCAACCGTTGTTGTTATGACTGTCTGGGCACGTACACTGGAACGCTGGAGTCAACAAAGTGACTTTACTCTCAATCTCACCATTCTGAACCGATTGCCGCTTCATCCTGAGATCAACAAAATTGTAGGTGATTTTACCTCGGTCAGTTTGCTGGCAGTCAGTCTTACGGATACAAAGAGTTTTATTCGTCAGGCCGAGGAATTGAGCCAACAACTGTTCAGTGATTTGGACCACCGTCTCTACTCTGGTGTTGAGGTAATACGGGATCTGGCACGTGAGCGGGGGCGTGAAGGTGCGTTGATGCCATATGTATTTACCAGCGCAATAGGCGTGGAAAGTAACCTCGGTAGTGCATCATTACGTGGTGAGATCGTTCCTGATGGTATAACTCAAACACCACAGGTATTTATTGACTGCCAGGCGATGGATGATGCACATGGTCTGCGAGTGAACTGGGACGTACGGGAAGGGATTTTTCCCCCAGGGATGATTCCTGCGATGATGGAGTGTTTTACACAGCAACTCACCGAACTGGCAACTGATGCAGATAGCTGGCAACGGGCCCAGTCCCTGGCGTTACCGCCAGAACAAATAGTTCTGTTGGATCGGGTCAACCGTACATCGGCAGATATTGAACCAACACTATTGTGGCAACCTGTCGCGGCACGAGTCGTAGAACAACCAGAGACAGTTGCTATCATTGATGCCCTGGGTGAACAGTCTTACGGTGAATTATGGCAACGGGCATGTTCTGTCGCGGCAACGTTACTTCGTCGGGGGTGTGAACCAGGCGAAAAAGTGGCGGTTATACTGGAAAAAGGGCGCGGACAAGTGGAAGCTGTACTGGGCATACTGCTCTGTGGTGCGGTCTATTTGCCTGTAGCAACCACCCTGCCAGCAACACGCCGTAATACTTTGCTTCATGCTGCAGAAGTTCGCTGGTTATTATGTTGTGAATCGCCGGAGGGACTACCTGCTAGTGTTACAACAATCAATATCAATACGGTTGTCCCGGCCAGTTTCACACCAGTGATACGTTCGGTACAAGAAGCTGCATACGTTATCTTTACTTCCGGGTCTACCGGAACGCCTAAAGGCGTGATGGTATCTCACCGTGCAGCAAGCAATACGATTCAGGACATTAATAGGCGGTTCTGCGTGGGATGCCAGGATCGTGTGCTGGCGCTGTCTCAACTTAGTTTTGATCTGTCGGTATACGATATTTTTGGTCTGCTCTCTGTGGGGGGAAGTCTGGTTTTTCCCGAACTTCCACGCCAGACCGATCCCTCGCATTGGGCTGAACTTCTCTCTGTACATCAAATAACGATCTGGAATAGCGCCCCTGCATTGATGCAAATGCTGGAATGCTACCTTACAGTTGAAAGACAGCCACTGACAGCTTCCTTGAGACTCGCATTACTATCAGGTGACTGGGTGCCACTTACATTGCCTGATGCCTTGCGGGTAAAAAGGCCGGAGTTACAGGTGGTGGCATTGGGCGGTGCTACTGAAGCAGCGATCTGGTCGAATTTTCATATCTGTCGTCAGCGCAAACCGGAGTGGCGCTCAGTGCCTTATGGGCTCCCGCTCAGTAATCAGCATTTTTATGTATTGGATCGTCACCTGCGGCCCTGCCCGATTGATGTTCCCGGCGAACTGTACATAGGTGGCGCAGGATTGGCTGAGGGGTATCTGAATGATAAAGCTACAACCGCGGAACGTTTTATCATTCATGCCGATAGTGGAGAACGTCTCTACCGAACTGGCGATAAAGGGCGCTGGCGTGCAGAGGGGGAAATGGAGTTTCTTGGCCGTACCGATAATCAGGTGAAAGTAAACGGTCACCGTATCGAAACGGGTGAAATTGAATATACCCTACGTCAACATCCTGCGGTAACAGAGGCGACCGTTTTTATTCGTCAGCGGGCAGGGGGAAGTACGTTGTTGGCGGCTGTCGTGCTGAAATCAGATTTGCAGGTTACCGGTCATCAATTGCGTCATTGGCTGAGTGAACGGCTTCCTGGTTATATGGTGCCTGCAATGCTGCTGACGTTGGCTGCGTTACCCCTGACTACAAACGGTAAAGTTGATATCCAGGCGCTGGATATGCGCTGTCAGTCTGAAAACCAGTCGGTCTCGTCATCGGATAGTGCGTTACGGCAACAGCTCAGTGCGTTGTGGTGTCAGGCGCTTGGTGTTGAAACGCTCTCTCCCACGGATAACTTCTACCAGATGGGTGTGGACTCGTTGATTATGGCTTCGATGGCAGGCAAGTTGCGTGAGCAGGTAGCGGAAGCCAAATCAGTGCCGTTTGATCGACTGCTGCGACAGTTATTAAACCAGCCGGAAATCGCTGCGCTGGAGGAGTTCCTCCTTCACGAAGCGGCTCATGCTTCTCCGGTACCACCTCCTGAAATATTAAACGCGGAGCCAACACCGACCAACAGCCAGACTAACGGTGCATTGTGGGTACTTGTGGGTGAGTTTCCGTCTGTACTGAAAGAAACGTTGGAGGCGGTTCCTTCATCCACTGTACTGGTGCTGAGTGACATCATTGAGCCCGAGGACTATACAGCACAGTGTGAGGTGTTGCTGGGCAGGAGCTCGACAGCCATTCAGCTTGTTGGTTTTCGGAACGTGGCTCCTTTACTGGCTCTGGCTCAGGTTCTGGAACTGGCAGGACAAGCCAGTGTGTCAATGCTAATTATCGCCCCAGTGACGGTTGGTGCTGATATGGAAGGGATTTTTATGGGGGATGTCCAGTTACTGATACCGGAGGGAGAAGAAGAAGGGGATTCAGGCTGGCGCGATCGATGCCTGGGGAAAATTGAGTCAATTTCTCTGCCAGCCTGTAACAGTCCAGAGTTCAACTCATCTTTTGCCAGGCAATTGCGGAGTTTATCGGTGGCATTAAATGAAAGACGTTGAGCAAATATCGCTTTCTCATTGGGCGTTGGGTGGCATTGGTTTGTATGGTCGTTACCCTGTCCGTGTCTTCGTCTGTTGTTTTCAGACTATTCTGTCGATGCGAGGTCATGACCGAGTTTAATACCAAAAAGTAATGATTTATTCAATTAGATGGAACCTTATCGTAAATCACATTTTTTCGGACTAAAAATTTTAGGAGAAAAAGTATATGGATTATTCTTGGTTTCAATTCTTTCCAGGGATGACGGAATCAAAAATGCAGCTGTTTTGTTTTCCGCATGCTGGAGGGGATGCATCTCTTTTTCATCCCTGGGTTGAATTTATGCCATCTGATATTTCTATTTATTTTTGCTGTTTTAATAAACGGTTGGACCGCTTTCAACAAATTATTCCGAAGAATTTTTCCTCAATTATCCACGAACTGGCAGATGAAATGGGGGCAGTCATTAACCGTCCGTGGGCTATTTTTGGTCACAGTATGGGGGGGGCTGTTGCACATGAATTAGTACTGGAACTATTTCGAAGGGGAGTACCTCAGCCTAGTTTACTTGCTATATCTGGGTGCGGGGCACCTCAATTTCATAAGATGGGTACGTTACATCAGCTGAGTGATGAAGAACTATGCCAGGAACTCATTCGGCTTGATGAAAGTAATGCGAATATTCTTTCCCACCCTGAGATTCGTAAGCTTATATTGCCTGCAATACGTGCAGATTATCGTTTGATTGAAAATTATCGTTCGATACCAACTGATATTTTAAGTTGCCCACTGGCTGTATTTTGGGGAACGGAAGACTGGGAGTTAACTGAGGAAGCTGTGAGTGGGTGGAAAGTCTGGAGTAAGGGGGAGGTCCATCAACGAAGTTTCAGTGGCGGGCATTTTTACCTTAATCATCATCGTGAAGCTGTTGTAAGTACATTATGTGAATTGCTACTTTCTAAAATTAATCGAGTGCTATAAAGGAGAACTATCATTGCTATCTCACAAATTGACCTGTTAAAAGGTAAAGACACAATGGATTCAATTGTACATACGGGAAGTCTTAACCTTCTGTTATCTGTAGATGATGATGAAGTCTTTTCATATTTAAGTGAAAGATATTTAGGGCGCGGCGGAGCATATATATCACTACTAAGGCATAAGCTTTTTTTAAAACAAATTGTTATTAATTTCACAGATGCTCAGGGAGACTTTCATGAAAGGGTTTGAAAAAATTGAAGAATTAGTTTCACTGTCTCCTAAAGTAAAATATCAAATCCGTTTTGGGATGTACCTTGGAGCAGTTGCTGGCGTTTTAACTGTTATGGGGTTAAGTTGCTGTGCGTTCGCTGTTACTGAGATAATAAATTCATCGATAAATACTGCTTTTTGGATATGGTTAATAGTTGGAGGGATTGGTCTTATTTTCGGATATTTAGCGAGAAACAGGGCTGACCTTATTACGCATGAAGCATCTTTTGATTTGGAGGTTACTTTACGTCAGCATCTTGCTGATGTACTGGCTAAATTACCGTTAGGTGACGTTCAAATTTTAGGCGCTGGGCGTATAAAAAAAATAATGCATGATGACGTAAAAGGATTACATGCAGCAGTTGCAGATGCTTCTCCTTTCGTTGGAGTGGGGGTGAGCCAGCCTCTGGCAGCATTATTGATATTATTATTCGTTCAGTGGAAACTTTTTTTATTGGTGTGTTTGATGTTTCCATTTATTTGGTTATGTATGGCATGGATGACTCGAGATCATAAAGAGCAAAGACAACGATACAATCAGGCAAATGAACAAATAAATGCAGCGGTTATAGAATTCGTTCAAGGTATGCCGGTTGTAAGAACATTTGACAGTGAACGAGTTGCCTTTCGTCGCTTTACTCAGAAAGTAGATGCATTTACTGAGGCATTAGAAAAATGGATTGGTTCGACTAAGAATGCCAGCAAAGCTAACAGTATAGTGATTAGTCCATTACCAACACTTTTGATTATTATATTGTGTTCTCCCGCTATGTTGAGTGTTGGTTGGATTTCACTCCGGGATCTGGTATTAGGATTAATGGTTGGTACTATGCCTGTTCAGGCGATAAGGCCACTAATGTATCTCTCTAATATGCTCAATGATGCAAGAGCAGCAGCTCATCGGATATGCGATATCCTCGCCATGACACCATTAGCTGAGCCTGTGTATCCACAGAATCCAGTTGATGGAGATATTGAGTTTGAAAACGTTTCATTTTCATATGTTACAGATAGTAATACAACTCAGGCACTAAAGTTAATTAATCTAAAGATACCATCTAAAAATTTTTGTGCGGTAGTGGGGGCTTCAGGTTCCGGGAAATCAACTTTGGCTCGATTGATTCCTCGTTTCTGGGACGTTTCTGCTGGGATGATACGGCTTGGTGGGATAGATATACGTAATATTGACAGTCGCGCTTTGCTTCAACAAGTGGCTTTCGTGTTTCAGGAACCTTTCCTTATCTCAGGGACTATTGCAGAGAATATTCGCCTTGCACGTCCGGATGCTACCGATGATGAAATTATAGAAGCAGCCCATCGTGCGTGTGCTCATGATTTCATAAGCGCTCTTGAGCAGGGTTATGAAACAGAGGTGGGAGAACGCGGGTCTCGTCTTTCTGGAGGACAGAGGCAGCGTATTACTCTCGCGCGAGCGCTGATATCCCACGCAAAAGTTGTTATTTTAGATGAACCCACGGCATGGGTTGATCCAGAAAGTGAGGAAGCAATTCAAAAGGCAATTGATGAACTTTCTCAGGAAAGAACAATTATAATTATTGCACATCGATTAACGACAATTACGCATGCTGATCAGATAGTGGTACTTGAGAAGGGAGAAGTAATTGGAACTGGACGACATGAAGAGTTGATGATTTCTTGTGATCGTTATACAAAACTTTGGCAAAGTTATCAGGCGACACATAACTGGCATTTAATGCAGGCTCGAAAGGTGGATAATAATGAGAATATATAATCTGATGATGAAAATAGCAGGGGATCATTCCTCTGCGTTTAAACGAACAATTATTTTGACTTTGATTGCAGTGATTTTACAAACGGCTTCATGGGCTGTTCTGGTTCCTTTTTTTATAACATTAAACCAGCCGGAAATGGGGGGGGTATGGTTTTGGACTGGATTATATTCTTGTCTGGTTGTTGCGGAAGTCATTTTTAGTCTTAAAGCGATGAATTTCACATGGAATAATTGGCATAAAGTTATTGGTGAAATCCGGCTACGTTTGGGGGAGGCACTATATAGAATGCCTTTGTTGAAGTTAAGACAATGGGAGGCAGGAGATTTAGCGGAGGTTATTGGCGGCGGTGTTAATGTGGCGGCCAGATCGCTGTCATCACTGGGAACACTTTTCATTCAAATGGTAACGCTACCTTTAATGTTAATCGCTACAATGCTGATAATTGACTGGCGTAGTGGACTTGTTTTTCTGATTGCATTAGCTATTCTGTTGCCATTATTGAAGTACATCACACACCAATATCAAAAGGATACTCGTCATGTGGATCAGAGTGATGCGACAAGCGCCGCAAGGATAGTCGAGTATGTACAAGGATTATCTGTATTCCGAGCTACTGGCCAGGCAGGAAGATATTCTTCAAGGTTAAATAAAGCGTTTATAGCACAACAATCTGCACAGCATGAAGGAAAGCGATCTGTCTCAAGTGTTATTTTTTTGGGGCAGCTTATTTCACAAATGACTCTGGTATTATTTATTGCTGTTGGAGGTATTCTGGTAACGAACAATCAGATGTCAGCAATTATACTATGTAGTCTGGTTGTGATAGCAACACATATAATTGAACCATTAGGTATTATTGCTATTTTGAGTAAAGTTTTTGAGATGTCAGAATCAGCAATTGAACGAATTGATACTTTGATGGAGGTGGAGCCATTAGTACAACTTCCAACGAGACATTTGCCCAAGGATAACGGTATTAAATTTGAAAACGTTAGTTTCTGTTATAGCAAGGGGGATAACACAATACAGGATGTATCATTGATTCTAGAACCGGGTACGTTCACCGGGATAGTGGGGCCATCCGGAGGGGGGAAAACAACATTAACTCAATTAATTACCCGTATGGCAGATCCTGATGAAGGTAGAATCATGTTAGGAGATGTTGATATTCGTACTATGACATCGCAGGATCTTATAGCACAGATTTCAGTTGTTTATCAGGATGTCTGGCTTTTTAACGATACAATTCGTGAGAACATCCTGATGGGGTATCCTGGTGCCAGTGAAGCAGAACTTATCGCATCAGCTAAAGCAGCGAATATTTATGACTTTATAAATAACTTACCATCAGGTTTTGAAACTAAAGTCGGAGAACTCGGGGGAGCTCTATCGGGAGGAGAACGGCAGCGAATCTCAATTGCAAGAGCAATTCTGAAAAACGCCCCGATTATTATTCTTGATGAACCGACAGCATCACTTGACTCCGAGTCAGAATATGAAGTTCAGCGCGCTCTGGAGACTCTGGTTGAAGGAAATACAGTCATAATGGTAGCGCATAGATTGCATACTTTGATTGGGGCTGACAAAATTATTCTCATTGAAAATGGAATTATTTCTGAACAAGGTACCCATCTGCAATTATTGGATGCCCGAGGTCGTTACTATGAAATGTGGGAATCACAGATGAGGGACAATGTGGTATAGCTAATTTTAAAATAAAAGCTAATTCATTATTTTTTATAGTTCATTTTTCAATAAAAATGACTTTGAATAAAGGGAGTTGCACATGAATAAATTTATTATCAAACCGGAACCTGATGAACGAATTAATTTGATTTGCTTTCCTTATGCAGGTGGTTATAGTTCAACATATATGCAATGGCAGAAATTACTATCTGAAAAGGTAAGGGTTTGTCCGGTCGCTTTATCAGGTAGGGATATAGGCCATGATACTCTAAGGGAACTTAATTATGACGTTATGGTAACCAGAATGATAAAGGATATCCTTCCTCAACTGGAAGGTTGTGTTTATGCCATATTTGGACATAGCCTTGGAGCATGGTTAAGCTGGTCTTTAGCTCTTGAGGGAGAATGCAATGGAAATCCACCATTATGTTTGATTGTTAGTGGCCAGCAGTCTCCCTATTCAATTTATCCATATGCTGATGTATCTAAAGTAGATAATAAGGAATTATATACTTTTTTAAAAGATTCAGGAGGTATGGACAATATTGATTATCTAGATTCAGAAATCAAAGAGTCATTTATTAATATGATTCGTAAGGATATTATGTTATGCGAATCACATGTATCATGTTCTTATGATGTGAAAATTAATATACCCGTTTATGTATTTGGTGCTAAAGATGATAAATTGATCGCTAGTGAACATGTTGATGAGTGGCGGATAGGTACAACGTCAGATGCGACATTTTATTGGTTTGATGGTGGTCATTTTTATTTAAACAAGAATAAGGAAGGAATTTTAGATATTATAAATAACATACTTCTAAAATATATTTCGGAAAAAAATTAATGCAATTGCGGAGTTAATTATGAAAAACAATCTATTATCAGAATATAATCAATTTAGTTTTTCTTTAATGGGTGATTTTAAAATAAAAAGATATAGTAATAAATGTAGTTCTGGACTGACTATGAAATTATATAAAGGTATAAATATCATTATGATATTAGAAGGCGAAGGGTATATTTCCTATGATGATCGTAACATCAAATACTCTAAGGATAATTTGGTATGGTTTAATCAATTATGTGATAAGAGCTTAGAAATTAAACCAGTAAAAGATCATCTAGAATTTGTTTACTATGGTTTTTGTGAAGAAATAATGAATAAAAATGTCAGATTAAAAGTGAGTGGAGGTGAATATATGATTCTAAAAATTGGGAAGCTTTTAAGGGTGTTGATTTTACAGAGTCTCTATTTGCCATGTAAAAGTATTTCAAGGGAACTATTTATTCTGGGGAAAGCGATGGAAATAATATCTTTAATAACTTATCAAATTTGCGGCTTTAATGACTACTTTGAGGAAAATGCGTTTAGACATGATAATAAAATAAAAAAAGTGAAGGAAATTCTGATGGAGGAATATCAGGATCCTCCTGACCTGAATGAACTTGCTAATCGAATTGGCATTAACACAAAAAAACTAACGAAGAAATTCAGAGAGCAGAATGGGAAAAGCATCTATGAGTGGCTACAGGAGTACAGGCTACAGATGGCATATTGCTTAATCTGTTGTAACTTTGGGAATATATCTAAAGTTGCATCTGAGATAGGTTATACAACTTCGCATTTTTGTTCAGTATTCAAGAGGAAGTATGGTATATCTCCTGGTGACTTAAAAAATACTGGTTGAAATTATATTTAATATATGGATTTAATCTATAGCTTAGAGTTTTTTGCTGCTATATAATATAACAAATGTGTATTCTTACGTGGCGTGACCAGTTATTCTCACTGTTCATCTTTGGCAGAATACACAGTGAATTCAATTCTGAAAATTAACACTAAGTTTTCATTCTTAGAACTGAAAATATCCTGAGTATCTGCTCTTTGCACATTTACACGAAATGCGGGCATAAATATTTTTTGCGAAATGATGGCCACATTCTGCGGATGTGGCCATCAACATGGTTTGGCTCCCTGCCTTAGTATCATAATTTTAGTACCCAAGAACAGACGGATATTTACATTGATATTTTTTCACACTCCCAAGGTTTTTGTATAATTAATACCTCCTTCTCTAAAGGAAGATTTGAATTTTTTAAATACTAGTTAAACAATAAGGTCAGGATGGTTTTGAAATGACATTTTATCATCGATGGGTAATATGGATTGCATTATTTTAGTTTTAACTGCAACTATTCCTACAAAATTATACCATTTCATAAATATATCGATTACAACGAAACCCGAATCTTCAAGTATCTTTATGTTTTCTGATAACGTCAAAGGCATCAAAATACCTCTGAGACTTTTGGCTTTTGATAAAACTTGTTCAGAGTTTAATCCAGATGATTGTTTCATATCCCAATAAAGCTCAAGCCATATATCTTCAAAGTACGAAGATTCAGCTCGTACTTTTTCTACGATGATAAATGCGCCACCTTCATATAAATCTCGCGATACACGTTCTACTACAATTCTGCGTTCAGAAAGAGGTAAAAATTGTAGTGAGTAAATTGCAGTTATTAAACCAGCTGCAGGGAATTCAGTTACTGAAATTATATTTTGATGTAGGAATTGTATATTTTCATCGCCACATTTAATTCGTGCTTTTTCAAGCATAGGAAGACTATTATCGATTCCAATATATCTTATATTTTTCTTTGATTTGTGTTTATCTTTAAGTCGATATATGGTTTCACCTGTTGATGTGCCTAAATCATAAATAGTTGTACCATCACGTACAAACCATTCGCTTATATCAGAAATCATTGTCTGGACTTGATCATAGAAAGGTACACTACGACGGACGTGTTCGTCAAATGCTTGCACAACTTCATGGTCAAAGCGCCAATTACCTGGTAGGGCGGTAATTAATTCATCTACAGATTCTTTATTTAAATTATTATCATTTGTTTTATCTATATTCCCACTTTTCATTTTAAACTCCTATGATAAGATTATAAATTGACGTTGTTTGTCATCATTGCCCATAAAAAAAACAAAACAGATAAAATAAATAGAATGAAAAATTTTAGGTTCCAGGATCTTGGCGTATTTTTAGCATATAAAATGTATTCTTCTTTGAATTTAACTCTAAGTACTTTACGCTCTTGAATTTCAATGAAGGTTTCATTTATTATATAGTATAAAGGAAGGAGTAAAGTCGTATAAATAGCTCCCAACATCAGACTTAAACCTAAATGAGCAAAAAAATCGCCCATTAACATTGGATGTCTTAAAACACGATATTGTCCGTCTGTAATCAAGTGTGTAGGAGAGAAAAAATATTTGGAAGTTGCTGTCAGATTGGATTTTGTGGCTCGTACTGTAAAATTAAGAAACCATATAAATAATATTAATCCATACGTATGCATAAATATAGCTGGAGTTGTTATATTATTATCAGTCCAAAAACCTATTCTGGGTTGAGGAAAGAAAGGCATAATAATCCAAAATAAAGATGTAAAACCTCCCACAAAACAAAAATATCCAGCTTTAGTGAAAGTTTTTTCATCTTTATGTTTAATTGCCAAGACGTAACCTATATAATAGCTAATTAATCCGACAATCGACAAAATGATGAATATAGTTTGGTATAACATTTCATTATTTAATTTTATGAAGTTGAAGAATTCCATTCTGTATCCTTTAATTAGATTAAACATGATGGATTTTAAAATTTATAACCATTTACATGTACTCCATTACGAAATATATCGGGAGCCGAGTCGATTAGATCTCCCCATGCTTCGGGATATTGTTCCATAAATGACATTCTTTTAATTAATTTCATATTTTTTATTTTAAGGTCCGTTGGGCTATTTAACCACCAATTAAAAGTCACACCTATTTTTTTAAAATCTTCTCTGGTATTCATAAAATCATTTACTTCTTTGGTATGAGAGTCGAACCAAATTTCGTTGTTAGAAATATTTTTATTACTTACATTCAAAATTGAATTGAAGATTTTGAATACTTGGTCTTCATTAAAATACAGAAGTATACCTTCTGCTATATATATTTTTGGCCTATCATAATATGCTTCCTTTATGTATTCGAAGCATTGTGATTCAAGAATCGAAAAGCCTTTATTTATAACTGTATCGCTAGTTTCTTTTACATATTTCTTTCGAATCTCTATTACTTCTGGCAGATCGATATTTAGTGCGTGAATTAACGTTTTTTTCAATCTTAGTAGTCTGTTATCTAAACCACAACCTAGTGTGATAAGAACTCCATTAGGATTTTTTTGTAAAAAATTATCCACTTGCTGATCTAGTGTTTTAACTCTTACTGCGGTACCGATTTGTGTCCCCTTTTGTATCAATTCCATATCTGGAAAAGGGATTCCTAATTTAGTTACTATATCATCTGCTTGTTGATCTTTAAATAAACCATTTTTCTTGCGGTTTTCAAGAGCTTTCATGGTTAATGGTATAAAAAGAGTGTTTGCTAGTTCATTTTTAAAATTCATTTTACTCTCCTTTTTATATTGCAGGGAAACCCTGCAATATATATAAATAAAAGTTTTTACAAACTGCCTTCTATTGTCAATGCAACATTTCGTGGAGTACCATAATAGTTACTCCATTCAGGCGAGAATAATGCACTATAATAGTGACGATCAAATATATTATCAATATTAAGTGAAGCCTTCCAATTATCAGAAATCATATAGCTCAAACGAGCATTAAACAAAGTGAATCCTCCCTGACGTACATTTTTACCATAGACACTAGTGTAATGACTCTGAGCTTGAATACCACCTCCTATACTCCAGCGACGTTGATCCCATGGTAAATCGTAGTTTGTCCAAAGTCTGAAAATATTTCTTGGAGCAGCGCTATTATATGTGGAAACATTACCACCTCCTGTAGTTTTACCTGTCGTTGTTTTACTATAAGTATAACCAGCATATAATGTCCAGTACGGTGTTAAATATCCATTGGCTTCTAACTCGATACCCTTAGTAGTTGCCTGTCCACCATTCATATAATATGACATTCTTCCCTTGCTATGCAGTGGATCTATAAGCGCAGTATTTTCCATGTCCATTCTGAAAATAGCTATTGATGTATTCAATGTGTCATTTAAAATTGAATTTTTAAATCCAGTTTCATAAGTTTTCCCAAGTAATGGATCAACTAATTTCCCATCATAAGTTTGATAGTTTTGAGGTTGATAGACGTCAGCATAACTCGCATACCATGACCAGTTGGGAGCAAAATCCCATATTAAGCCACCATAAGGTGTAAAATGACCACTTGTTTCAGATGCGGATTTTAACGAACTTTGTTGATACCAGTTCTCTCTTCCGCCAATAATCAATGAGAGAGGTGTTGCTAATTTAATTCTGGCTAATCCATATAACCCTTTATTGATTTCTCTGGTGTGTACTATAGTTGAAGGCTCACTTAAAGATGGTTCGCTGAGATGAGATATATCAAAATGATAAACATTTATTGGAACATAATATTTTTCTTTATACCCTGCCCCCCGCCTATCAATATGTGCATTAGTATAACTTGCTCCAAAAACTAATTGATGTTCCAAACCAAAAGCATCTATTTTTCCTGTTAAGTTAGTATCAAAACTTAGTTGATTATTGTTAAAATAATCTGCTCCTCCAAAGAGGATACCTCCGCCATCTCCTGTGTTTTTATTTACACTTCCATAGAAAACACCATAGTGAACATTACTTGTCGCATGTTGATAATCGATATTAAACTTACCTTGCCATAAATCATTTATTTTTTGATTTACTTCCATAAACAATCTGGTGGTATAAAAATTGTAGGAAGACCATGGTGCATCAAGATTAGTGTTACGAGACAATTGGAGGTCATCACCGTTACTGGCCATTGGTAATCCACCAATTCTTGGATTGCCTGTATTTTGCTGATATTCGGCACCTAAACGTAATAATGTTGAGGGTGTTAAATCACTTTCAACAGTCCCATAAGCTAGGCGAGAATGTTCTTTCGCACGATCGTAAAATTGGTGTTTATCTGACCATGCAAGTACCGCCAGACCTCTTAAAGTACCATCATCGTTTAGAGGTCCCCCAACATCCACTTGCTCCCGGTAATATTGCCAGCTACCAGCCTGTAATTTAACGTTTAATAAAGGGTCTTTTGGTGCCCGTTTTCGTATTAGGTTGATAGTTGCTGAGGGGTTACCTGTACCGTGTAAAAGTCCATTAGATCCTCTCAACAATTCAATTTTATCATATGCCGCTAAATCTTCTGGCATTCCTGCTGCAGCACCAAGTAGCTGAGGAACTCCATCTAGTTCAACAGAGTTGACACGCACGCCGCGAACATACCATGCATTTGTGTATTGCATTGCAGGTACAATTGTAAAACCTGTTGAATTAGCAAGGGCATCGTCCAGTGACTGAAAATTTTGCTGTTCGATGCGATCTTTATCTACCATGCTGACAGACTGAGGAATTTCTCTGAGAGTTAATGGTAATTTAGATAGTGTTGTTTGATTCCACTCCGCATTTTCCGCAGAGTATGGTGTTGCAGTTACTATAATTACATCTGAGTTATCTTTGGTTTTCGGTTCTTTAACGCTTTTATTTTTATGAACTACATCACTAGCCAGTGCGTTTGAAGATGCCCCTAAAATAAACATAGTAATCAATGCAATACTAAAAGAGTTTGAATATTTATTCATAGTTTTTTGCAATTCCCTAATGATTAAAATTATGAAATGAGAATCAGTATCATTCATTGCGGGTGGAAATGTCTTCCGTTATTGAGTCTTTTTGTATCGATTGCCGGACATATTGATTCAAAAATGAAGACTCAACTTTTCGAAGTCGTTTCCGTGACATAATGAACTGGACCATGAAGTATCTAGGGAAGAAGCCCATCAGCGATGGGCAGTATCCGTCTGATGAATAAATTACATCTGAAGGATGAAATGCATCGTATTCTTCGCTCTTACACGCCGGGAGAGTAAGACAACAGTCTCCCATAATGATACATACGACCCCGTCTCCGGGGCCGTATAAAGGGGTCAGTTACCACAGATTCTTCGCGAACCCATCAGGGAGTGAAACAGGCTGCGCAGTTCTGGTGAGGCATTGCCAACATGACTGCGTTTCAGCGGTCTGTTTTTTGGTGCAACCGGTACAGCTTTTTCCGTGTCCCGGGTCAGTACCACGGCGGTCATCCTGATTTGATTGTGGGGGGCTGATGAACCTTCGTTACGGACAGCACGAACTTCGCAGGTGACGCGCTGGTTCCGCCGGGAGATATAGGAGACCTGGAAAGACGCGCGACGGTCATTGATACCAAAGGTTTCGGAAATGTCTGTACGACTGACTCAGTCGTTCTGTTGCTGCGCCCACAGGGCAATCAGAATGTAGAGTGGTTCGTCAGCATACTGCTGTAACGAAGGGGAGATAACGAACGTGTCATGGTTACTCTGGGCGGTTTTTTTCCTGCCACAGGCTAGTTCCGGTACGTAATTTTGCGGTGTGGTTTCCATAATGTTTATTCCTGAACAAGTAGAAATAAAACTCACATGCTTTTATTTATAATAATGAGCGATATAAATTCACCCTTTTATTACTAATAAGAAAAAATACACAAAGGCATAATGATTTGTCATAAGGGATGCCTGTTATAGTTTGTCGGGCATCTGTTAATGATTTTAACTGAGAAGTTCCGTAAAAAAGTAAAATACGGCGTTTATGATGAGCGAATCATCATCTTGTTTAGTGTTTGTTTATTAAATAACGTTTCAAATTAGTGCTCCACTTGAGTTTTTAGCTCGATTTTTGAGCGGAATGGTTCATTAAAGCATAGGTGCTGTGCCTATCGGGTGTTCTGGCTAGGTGGCTACATTCTGGGCATACCCCTTGATGTACAAGGCTTCCGGAAAAGTGACCTACTATTTTGAAACGTTATTTAAAATGAGTATTGAATGATTGCTATTTGATATTTAACTCGTGGTTACTTTATTTAATTTACGTAATCATTTGAACATTACCGCCAGCAGGTGTTAAGCATAACTTAACCATTATTATTATGTTTATTTGATAGGGAAATACCGATGGCCTTTTCCTGGACGGAAGAGCGGATTAATTACCTGCGGGAGAATGCCGGGAAACTGAAAGCCCGGGAAATTGCGGATGCTCTGGGTACAGATATTACAGCGGTACGCAACATGGCGGTCAGGCTTAAACTGAGCCTCCGGGTACCCGGATATACCCACGAACAGGTGGAAGCGGTACGCGAACTGTATGCGTCACAGGGCGATATTTCCATCCGGGAAATCAGCAGACTGACGGGGCTGGCGCACGGTGTCGTCAGTTACATTCTGTACGCTTCTAACCGGAAAACCCGGCCGCAGTACCACCGGGTGAGATTCATTGAGTTTGAAACGGAAGAAGGCGTGAGGCTCTTCGTTCAGGCTGAACTGGTGGATGCTCACCGTACCCGTACAGAATCGCTGACTGGCGGACAGGGGCCGCATGATATCTGGCTTCTGGATGGTACGCATTATAAGGGGAAAAACGTTTCTTTCGCTGAGCGGATAATGTCCGGGGACGACAGACGTCACAGGGCATGACAGAATAGCAAATATGCGTACCAGTGACCTGTGATTAACGTTAATTTACGTCGGGGTTTGTCCTTTCCCCCGATAGCGAACATCGGTATGACCTGTTATGTCGTATTCACTCCTCGCACGTTGATAAAACGGGCCCGGCTTCAGCCCCTGAAGTGGCTTCTTTGCCAACAATAAAATTTCATTTCCGGGAATACAATTTACGCTGGCGGCGTGCGCGTATTGTTCCCACTATGGCCGGGTTACTGTTAATGAGGAGGTCCCGGTTATGTCTTATTCTGATACACCCGAACAGTCTGCCGTCATTGACTGGCAGGGAACGCGTCTGGTGGTTGGCGCCTTTGCCGGCACAGGCAAGACCACCACCCTGCGGCGTTTTGCAGAGCAGAACCCTGATGAACGGATGCTGTATGTGGCCTACAACCGCGCCATACGCGATGAGGCTCAGCAGAAGTTTCCGTACAATGTGACCTGCAGGACATCGCATCAGCTGGCGTTTGCCGCGACGGGAAAATATTTCACCACACGGATTGCCGGCAACCTGAAGGTGACCGATATAGCCCGCGCCCTGAACAGCAAAAACTGGCGTCTGGCCGGTAATGTGCTGGTCACGCTGAACCATTTTATGAGCAGCGCGGATGAGCAAATCATGGCGATGCATACGCCGGATGAGGAGGAGTTGTCCGGCGCGGAGCTGGCGCAGACGCTGGCCGCCGCGCAAAAGGTCTGGCTGATGATGACCGCCCGCCGGGGCGATTTCCCCGTCACCCATGACACCTACCTCAAGCTTTATCAGCTCAGCAGGCCGAATCTGTCATCCCGTTATTCCACCATTCTCTTTGACGAAGCCCAGGATGCTAACCCGGTGACCAGCGCCATTGTGCTGAACCAGTCCTGCCGGGTGGTACTGGTTGGCGACCCGCATCAGCAGATTTACCGTTTTCGTGGTGCGGATAACGCGATGAATGCCCCGGCTCTTGACGGGGCTGACCGTCTGTGGCTGACGCACAGCTTTCGCTTTGGTCCGGAGGTGGCGAACGTGGCCAACCGGCTGCTGGCGCTGAAGGGGGAGACGCGTAAGGTTACCGGGAAAGGTGGGCCGGACAGGGTGGTGGAAACGCTCCCCCGGACATGCGGTCACCGTGCCGTGCTGCACAGGACGGTGTGTGGCGTCATCGGTACGGCGCTGCATTACTCTCTGGCCGGAAAGAAGGTGTACTGGGTGGGAGGAATGGAAAGCTACAGGGTGGAGGACCTGCTGGACCTGTACTGGCTGTCGGTGGACTTACCGGAACGGATGAAGAAGGACACCCTGACGCAGAATTACCGGGACTACGCGGAATACTGCGAAGTGGCGGAAGAGACGGGGGACCCGGAAATGAAGCAGTCGATGAATATCCTCGACCAGTTTTTCCCGCTGCCGGAGAGGCTGAAAACGCTGTGGCAGCAGCGGGTGGAAGATGAGCGGGAAGCGGATGTGACGGTGTGTACGGCGCACCGCAGTAAGGGGCTGGAATGGGACACGGTGAAACTGTATGACGACTTTGCCGATATTCTGGACCCGGAGATGCCGTCGGACAAACGGGACGATGAACTTAACCTGCTGTATGTCGCCGCCACGCGCGCCCGGCGGACGCTGGTCCCCGACCCGGTGATACTCGAGGTGCTGGTGCAGCCCCCGGCAGAAGACATTCTGTCCCGTCCGGATAGCGGGGAAGACAGTGACAGCGCTTCTGATAACGATGGTGGCATCGCCGGTGACGATGCTGAAGGGGAGGCGAGGGATGTGGCGTAAACTTTTCGGGCTCAGTGCTGTTGATAAGGGAAAGGAATCGACGCCGGAAGCGCGCGGATATCTGCGGCCTCTGACGGCGGAGGAGATACTTGACACGGAAAACCGTCAGGGGCTGCTGAAACAGATACGCGATAACAGCCTGATGACAAAGGAAGGGACAGAGCAGTATTACCTGCAGCCGCTGCGCCACTGCGTGAATCTGATGCAGCTGTTGCCGGTCACGGAGAAGGACCATCATGCGGTGGTGGGCGGCCTGGTGGATTTCACGCTGACGACGGTGGCTTACGCGCTGCGTTTATCCCGGGGATACATGCTGCCGCAGGGTGCCGGGGCTGAGGAGCAGTCAGCGCAGGCGGCGACCTGGAACGCGGTGATTTTTTATGCCGCGCTGTGCCGGTCGCTGACGGTGTTTGGCCTGCTGGAAGGGGAACTGGCTGACAGCACTCTCTGGCGCCCGGGGCTGGTTGTGCCGTCACAGCCCTACCGGCTGCGTTTCTGTAAGGACCGGGAGGAGAGGGCGAAGGCACTGGCGGTATTGCTGGGGATGCGGTTGCTGCCGGAGAACGTGGTTGTCTGGCTGGGCAGGACGCCGGCGGCGCTGGACACGCTGCTGCGTATTATCAGGGGGGAGGACAGCCCCGGATGTGTGGTGTCAAAAATAATCAGCGAGGCGGCTGAACTGGCAGGTGGTCAGCCGGCTGAAGCCCGGAAGACGCCTCAGCCGATTGTTTCTGCTCCTGTGGTACCAGCCCCGGTCACGGTCGCGTCAGTCGCACCGCAGGGAACGGCGACGCCGTCGACGGGACAGGAACATACTGTTGTTGTGGCACCGGGGGCAGGGATGGTTCTGGGGTCGGCCCTGGTTGCCGGAGCCGAAAATACGGTTGTATCCGCTTCTCTGCAGCCCGCTCCGGTACCTGAAGAACAGGCAGATCAGACAACCGGTGATGTACTGGCGCTGATGGGGTTCAGTACTACGGAGCCACAGGAAGTTCCCTGCACGGTTTCGGGGGATGTGATCCTGAACAGAGAGACAGTTGAGAGGGAAACTGAACATGACGAAGTACCAGCGGAAACAGTAATTTCTGGTCAGCCGGATAATCTGCCGAAACCTGAAGACAACAGTGGCAGACAGTTCTGGCAGTGGCTACGCGAAGGTCTGATTAACGGTGAAATATCCGTGAACTCTCCAGGTTCTGCTGTTCATATTATCTGCGGATTTGTTTTTATCAGCGTTCCTGCAATTTTTTACCAGTTCATTAAATCAGTGCCTGGCGTGGAAGAGAAACCCCGGGAACAGATACAGGCCGCTTTCGAACGTCTCGGCATGCAC
This sequence comes from Salmonella sp. SG203, assembly GCF_013350575.1. Taxonomy (NCBI): domain Bacteria; kingdom Pseudomonadati; phylum Pseudomonadota; class Gammaproteobacteria; order Enterobacterales; family Enterobacteriaceae; genus Salmonella; species Salmonella sp. SG203. The sequence continues at coordinate 126,813 of NZ_SNMT01000008.1, read as the reverse complement.
AAAAATGTTAATAACCAACGCTGCTGGCAGTGTTGCCTGTATGAAAAACCGGATGGAACAGGTGGGTATAAAAAATTTTCAGGATATCTTATCCAGCTGTCGCTGGTTTATCCCAGAGAACAGTATCCCGAAGACAGTATGTTTCTGAAGTTTTCCAGAGGAATGCAGTGATTACAACATGATAATTTAAAGTGTAATAAAATACGTCAATTTTACATTTTATGAAACATTTTTGCGCTTGTGTCTGATCATCTGCATTCAGAAATAATATTCCTGAGCGAGAATGCTTCGTATGAAATATGGTATCAATCGTTGATGCAGGATATATATGAAAGAAAAGATCACCTGGACTGAGTTTGTTGAAGAATACATTCTGGAGCACGAATTACGCACAGCTTCAGAATGGAGTTATCGCAAAGTCAGTTCCTGCTTTGCTGAACATCTTGGCCCTTTTGTTTTTCCTGAGGACGTAACCCGCAGGCATGCATTATTATGGCGCAGACGGGTGCTGAAAGTGGAGAAGAGACAGGAAACAACATGGAATAATAAAGCGTCGCATATGAATGCGTTATTTAATTATGCCATCAAGAGGAGACTGTTTGAAATTGATGAAAACCCTTTTGCTGAAACAAAGGTAAAGGCCGGTAAAAAGAAAAAGAAGACAATGCGGCAGGCCCAGATCTCACATGCCTACCGGGTGATGGAGGCTCATGAGGAGGAAGAACGTCGCCTGGGGATCCTGGCTTCCCGGAATGCGTTATTTCCGGCCTGGTTCTGGCTGACAATGATGGACACACTTTATTATACGGGAATGCGGCAGAACCAGCTTTTACATTTACGGGTCGGGGACATATTTCTGGATGAGAATATTATCAGACTGAGGAATAAAGGCAGTAAAAATCATCAGGAACATTTTCTGTCTGTTGTCAGTTATCTGAAACCCCGTCTGGCGTTTATTCTGCAAAAAGCCGCTGAGAGGGGACTGAAGAAAAATGATCTGCTGTTTAATATTCCGGTATTCACGGGTAAGGATGAAAATATCACGGAAGATATGGGATCGCCTCCGGTCCGTTCCTTTTTCCGGCGTTTATCGCGGGAATGTGGTTTTACGATGACGTCACACCGGTTCAGACATACGCTGGCGACGGAGATGATGAAGCTCCCGGAGCAGAACCTGTATATAACACGGAATGTGCTGGGGCATTCGAGCATGAAATCGACGCTGGAATATGTTGAACGGGATCTTGATGCTGAAAGGAGGGTACTGGAGAAACAGTTTGCGGTGCTGAAAAAACACAAGGTTATTGAGCACGAGAATGAGGATGGTTGACAAAAGATTTACCATCTGTAACGATGTTTGACGATCGAGAAGAGGGAACCTGCTGGAACAGGTTCCCTCACTTGAGAAACCTGAAATCCATATCGATGTTATATCTGAACAGGCTACACCGATTACAATTCCGGGTTCCATCTGACGCCCGTGAGGGATCTCAAGCCCTGACCGACGTACTTTGATAAGAGATGGTGCCCGGAGGCGGAATCGAACCACCGACACGGGGATTTTCAATCCCCTGCTCTACCGACTGAGCTATCCGGGCAACGAGGCGCATTAAACCGTAATCGCCTCGCTTCGTCAACGAAATTTCTTCAAATCAACGTAGACTGCACAATCTATCACCACTTTGTTGTTATTGCACGCAGAATCAGGCAAAAAACATCGCCCATGCGGCGGAGATCGGCATCGCCAGCAACAGCGCCGGGAGCATATTCACTACCGGAAACATTTTGATTCCACATACACGCAAGCCGGTCGCCACCAGCAGCAGTCCGCCCACGGCGCTAAAGTCGCCCATCATTGCCGGCGTAGTCAGTGGAAGAATGAGGGTGGCGCAGGCGGCAAGCGTTAACTGGATAATCAACATCGGTGCGCAAATCGCCGAAACGGCGATGCCAAGCGAACAGGCGAAAATTATGGCAGTGAAAAAATCCAGAAAAGATTTAGCGATCAAAATGTTTGGATCGCCGGTCATCCCTTCATGCATCGCGCCGAAAATACCGGTGCCGCTGGCGCAAAAAAGTACAATGATAGCGACGTAACTTTGAATAAATGAGTCGTGTGTCGGTTTCTTACCCGATGCCATAAATAATTGTTGGATTTTCGCGACTGCGCCATTAATGCCTTTTTCCAGCAAACAAAACTCGCCGATGAGCGCGCCGACCAGCGTCGCCAGCACCATCACCGGAAGATTAGCGCACTTCATCACCAGCAGAATACCAATTCCTAGAGAGCACAGACCAAAAATAGACGTCATTGAGACGCGAATCCGTTCTGGCAGACGCTGACTTAACAGCGCGCCAATAACGCCGCCGAATAAAATTGCGCCAGCGTTAATAAAAGGTCCAATTACCACAATGACTCCTGTTATTTGTCTTTCAAATTGCCTTATTATCACGCGATTAAGCTGTTAATAGCTTGATTATCTGTGACGTATAGAGCGCTGATTTTACCTTGCGCCGCCTGGTGAAAGGTGCCATGATTGCGCGAAATTTCTCCTGCCAGCATGGGGCTCGCCGGGATGAACATAGCGCCTTTATATTGTCTTCACTGTCGCCTGACTGCGCGAGGTTTGCCCCTTTCTTTCCTTTTTTTGTCATCCCCGCTATGCGGTGAGGGCAGCGCACGCTCACTGCAGGACAACAGTAAAATCAGAAACAGTCTGTTTTTACTGATGTCTGGCGGTCGGAGCTGGTATCCAGTTTGACCCGGCATCTCGTTGGGCAAGGCATCGGGCCTTGTCCGGGGTTACTCTACTCCCGAAACGGGTATTTGCGCTTATGAAATCAATGAATATTGCCGCCAGCGGTGAACTCATCCCCCGTCTCTCCACCCACCGAAACGTAGTGGCGCTGGACAGTACCGACTTTACCGATGTGGCCGCAGTCGTCATTACCACTGCCGACAGCCGTAGCGGTATTCTGGCGTTGCTTAAACGCACCGGTTTTCACCTGCCGGTGTTTATGCTTGCGGATGAACCCGTCAGCGCGCCTGTCGGCGTTACGGCGGTAATAGGCGGGAACGCGCAGGAATGGCTGGAGCTGGAAAACGCTGCCTGTCGCTACGAAGCGGAGCTTCTGCCGCCCTTTTATGGCACCCTGACCCAGTATGTCGACATGGGGAATAGTACCTTTGCTTGCCCGGGGCACCAGCATGGCGAGTTTTTTAGAAAACATCCCGCAGGCCGCCATTTTTATGACTTTTTTGGTGAAAACCTGTTTCGTGCGGATATGTGTAACGCCGATGTGAAACTTGGCGATCTGCTAATACATGAAGGTTCTGCCAAACACGCGCAGAAATTTGCGGCAAAAGTGTTTAATGCGGATAAAACCTATTTTGTGCTGAATGGAACTTCGGCGGCGAATAAAGTGGTCACCAACGCCCTGCTGACGCGCGGCGATCTGGTGCTGTTTGATCGTAATAATCACAAATCCAACCACCACGGCGCCCTGATTCAGGCCGGGGCGACGCCAGTCTATCTTGAAGCGGCGCGTAACCCGTTTGGTTTTATCGGTGGCATTGATGCGCACTGTTTTGATGAAACGTACCTGCGCGACCAGATTCGTGACGTGATGCCGGAAAGCGCCGATGCGCTGCGTCCGTTCCGTCTGGCGATCATTCAGCTGGGTACCTATGACGGCACTATTTACAACGCCCGTCAGGTGGTGGATAAAATCGGACATCTCTGCGATTACATTCTGTTTGACTCCGCGTGGGTAGGCTATGAGCAGTTTATCAATATGATGGCGGATACCTCGCCGTTGCGGCTGGAGCTTAATGAAAACGACCCAGGGATCTTTGTGACCCAATCGGTACATAAGCAACAGGCGGGGTTCTCACAAACCTCGCAGATCCACAAAAAAGATAACCATATTCGCGGCCAGGCGCGTTTTTGTCCGCACAAACGCCTGAACAACGCCTTCATGTTGCACGCCTCGACCAGCCCGTTCTACCCGCTGTTTGCGGCGCTGGATATCAATGCCAAAATCCACGAAGGGGAGAGCGGTCGCCGCCTGTGGGCGGAGTGCGTTGCGCTGGGCATTGACGCGCGTAAAGCCATTCTCGCCCGCTGCAAACTGCTTCAGCCCTTTATCCCACTGGTGGTTGACGGCAAGCCGTGGCAGACATATCCGACGGAGACCATTGCCAGCAATCGTCGTTTCTTCAGTTTTGAACCCGGGGCGAAATGGCATGGCTTTGAGGGCTATGCGGATGACCAGTATTTTGTCGACCCCTGTAAACTGTTACTGACCACGCCAGGTATTGATGCCGATAGTGGGCGATACACCGAATTCGGCATCCCGGCGACCATTCTCGCCCACTATCTGCGTGAGAACGGTATTGTGCCTGAGAAGTGCGATCTCAACTCGATTCTGTTCTTGCTGACACCCGCCGAGAGCGAAGAGAAGCTGGCGCGACTGGTCGCGATGCTGGCGCAATTTGAACGGCACATTGAAGACGATACGCCGCTTGCGGATGTATTGCCGACGGTTTTTCAGAAATACCCGGTGCGCTACCGCGACTACACCCTGCGTGAGCTATGTCAGGAGATGCACAATCTGTACGTTAGCTTTGACGTTAAGGATCTGCAAAAAGCGATGTTCCGCAAAGAAAGCCTGCCGCATGTGGCGATGAACCCACAGGATGCCAACAGCGCCTTTATTCGCGGCGATGTAGAGCTGGTGCGTATCAGCGAGGCGGGCGGGCGTATTGCTGCCGAGGGGGCATTGCCATACCCGCCGGGCGTACTGTGCGTGGTGCCGGGGGAGATTTGGGGCGGCGCGGCGCAGCGTTATTTTTTGGCGCTGGAAGAGGGCATCAATCTGTTGCCTGGTTTTTCGCCGGAATTGCAGGGGGTATATAGCGAGACCGATGCCGATGGAATTCAACGTTTGTACGGATATGTTTTAAAGTAACGTTGCCTGCAGGCCGGATAAGGCATTTACACCTTATCCGGCCTGCGAAACAGGGCAAGGATTAATGTGCAACGGGTTGCGAACTTGCCGGAACGCGAACGTGTTTGTATTTGAACAAGGCTACGAACGCGAAGGCCAGCACCAGCGAGTAGCCTGCGAAGATGAGCCACACGGTCTGCCAGTCGGTAATGCCGTTTTGAGTGTAATACTCCACCACTTTACCGCTCACAATGCCGCCCAGGATACAGCCGAAGCCATTGGTCATCATCAGGAACATCCCCTGCGCGCTGGCGCGGATTTCCGGGCGTACTTCTTTTTCGACAAACACCGAGCCAGAAATGTTGAAGAAGTCGAAGGCGCAGCCGTACACAATCATCGACAATACCAGCAGAACGGTACCGAACGGCGTCGGGTCGCCATAAGCGAACAGGCCGAAACGCAGCATCCACGCCACAATACTGATAAGCATAACGTTCTTAATACCATAGCGGCTCAGGAAGAACGGAATGGTCAGGATGAATAACGTTTCAGAAATCTGCGAAATCGACATCATCACCGAGGCGTGCTGCACGATAAAGCTACTGGCGAATAGCGGATCTTTATCAAAGCTATGCAGGAAGGTGTTGCCAAACATGTTAGTGATCTGCAGTTCCGCGCCCAGCATCATGGAGAAGATGAAGAAAATCGCCATCCGCTTATTTTTAAACAGCGCAAAAGCGTCAAGGCCCAGCATTGATGTCCAGCTCTGGTTTTTCTGTTGGTTCGCCACCGGAATGTGCGGCAGGGTAAAGGTAAACAGTACCAGCAGAACGGAAAGCGTCGCGCCGATATAAAGCTGCATATGGCTCAGCTCGAAACCGGAGAAACTCACGCCCCACATCGCCAGAATAAAGCCAATGGTGCCCCAGATACGGATAGGCGGAAAGTCAGTCACAATATCCATGCCGGCAGACTGCAGGCGGTAATACGATATGGTATTGATCAAGCCCAACGTCGGCATATAGGCCAACGAGTTAAGCAGGATCACAAAGAACATCGCCCCAGGCGTAGTGACTTCCGCGGCCATGAATAGCGTGATGGCGCCGACAACATGACACAGGGCATAGACCCATTTCGCGCTCAGCCATTTGTCAGCCACAATGCCTAGCAAGGTCGGCATAAAGACGGCGGCAATCCCCAGTGAACTATAAACTGCGCCAATAGATGCGCCGTCAAATTTTAAGGTGACGAACATATACGAGCCCAGGGTAGTGAGCCAGCTTCCCCACAGACAGAACTGCAGAAAAGAGAGTATTTTAAGCTGCAGCTTAAGATTCATGTTAATTTCCTCACACCTGAGAGCGGATGAATGTTTTAAAAGGCACATTTGCCGTTGTGATTTGGTGTGATTCTATCAATGAGAGGCGGGCTTTTTTTGTTACCTGTGACAAATATTTGCAAACAATTTCTGATTGCAAAGCAAAAGGGTGACGGAGTTAACACTTTTACCTTTCCCGCCTCTGTCATTTGCCAACCAGAGGCGGGATGCGATGGTTTATCGGCGGCGATACGATCGCTGGGCGGAATTCACCTTATACAGATAGCGGCGCGACTCCGCAGATGGATGTCGGGTGGTTAATATCTGGTACACATCCCCCGGCGACATGCGGTTAATCATATTCGCGGCCTGAATCTTATCGTTCGAGAATACGCGTAATACGCTGCCTGCGCCGCCATTGTAGGCGGTAATGACCGCATAGCGCCGCGACGTCGGATTTTCGATACCGCTCAGATAGACATTATTCAACATCGCCAGATACGCTGTGCCGGTATCGATATTGCTGGCGGGGTCGAACAGGAAGTTACGGCTTGGCGTGCCGGACTTACCCTGAGAACGGAAAACATCTTTCCCGGCGCTGTGTTGCACTACCTGCATCAGGCCCAGCGCATCCGCGTGGCTGACCGCATACGGGTTAAACGAGGACTCCGTTTGCATAATCGCCAGAATCAGCGACTCGTCAACGCCGTATTTACGGGAGGCCTGGCGTACCATGCCAATGTATTTATGCGCGCGTTTATCAAGGTGGTTCGGCACCAGATTAATGGTGACGCTGTAAATAATACGCAGGCCGTTACTGCGGCTTTTGAGCCGCGTTTTCAGCAAGTAATCCGCGAATGTCGTGGCGCGGCCTTCCCAGCGAATAGGCTGGCCGGTATTGTCGAGGACCTGACCATACAGGAAGGGTTCTTTAGAAATTTTTATGTCATCGACATCGGAGTAAAGATCGACGGAGGTTGGGTCGTCACCCATGAGCAACGTTTTAATAATAGCTCGGCGCAGATGTGCGGTAGGTTCCGTCCCGGCGATGGTTTCAACGGTAATGGTCCCATCATCAAAGTTGATGTGGCTACGGGTCTGGAACTGATCGGTATATTTGACGTAGTCTTTCGGCCCGGCGATCAGGACTTCCTTATATCCCCACAGATTTTCAATATTGTTGGCAAATTGCCCCATCAAAATATCAAAGCCGTTGGTATCCTTGACCCAGGCTTCATTATACGTCTCGCCTTTTTTGGTCGAACTGGAGCAGGAGATGAGCAACGGCGCAATAACAGCAAGCGCGAGTAATTTTTTCATCATTCCGGGAGTGCATGTTGTGTTGTCGTTATGCCATGTTGCCGGGCAGCGGCGCTAAGGGCTTATCCGGCATAACTCACAGGCCGAATAAGCGCAGCGTCATTCAGCAACGGGCCTATTTTTTATCTTCCGGCGTATAACCTTCGATATGAACGTCTTTGCCTTCGAACAGGAAGCTCACCATCTCCTGTTCCAGCAGCTTACGGTGCTCGGCGTTCATCATGTTGAGCTTTTTCTCGTTAATCAACATGGTCTGCTTATGCTGCCACTGCGCCCACGCGTCCTTAGAGATCTCGTTATAGATACGTTTTCCCAGTTCGCCAGGGTAGAGCTGAAAATCTTGCCCTTCAGCGTCGCGTTGCAGGTAAGTACAAAAAATCGTTCTGCTCATAAGTCATCCTCTTCATCGACCGGGGCGTTAAACTGGCGCTCCGGTACGTAACTGCTGTAACAAGCGCTCCACGGGGGCCGCCAGTCCGACTGACGGCGGTTGCGCTAAGTTATACCAGAGCGCGCTGCCTTCATCCATGCAGGCGTCCAGTGACGACACGGGAAGCCACATAGGCACAATATCCAGGTGGAAATGGCTAAATGTGTGGCGAAACGCGTTAAGCTGGGTCAAATTATCAGCGTTAACATGCCGTTGCGCCAGCCATTCACGTAATTCATCTTCGCTGGCGAACTGCGGGAAGCAGTAGAGTCCGCCCCATAAACCGCTGGGAGGGCGCTGCGCCAGGAAAATCTCCTGATTATGCTGTAACAATAAAAAGTAACCCGTCCGCTCCGGCAACGTCTGTTTCGGTTTCTTGCCCGGATAGCGTGACCAGCTTTCATGCGCAGCGGCGATACAACCGTTTTGCAGCGGACACAGGGTGCACTTTGGCTTTGAACGCGTACAAACCATCGCGCCCAGATCCATCATCGCCTGATTAAAACGCTCCACGCCGTGTGCGGGCGTCACTTGCTCGCTCAGCGTCCACAGCGTATTCTCCACCTCTTTTTTTCCAGGCCAGCCGCTAACAGCATAACAGCGAGCCAGCACACGTTTAACGTTTCCATCAAGAATCGGATAATGTTTACCTAACGCGAGGGAGAGAATTGCGCCGGCGGTTGAACGTCCGACGCCGGGGAGCGCGGCGATTTCGGCAAAAGTTTGCGGGAATTCTCCACCGTGAAGCGTCGCCACCTGTTGCGCCGCTTTATGCAAATTACGTGCGCGGGCGTAATAGCCGAGCCCGGTCCATAAATGGAGTACTTCATCCAGCGGCGCATTCGCTAAATCCGTTACCGTCGGAAAGCGCGCCATAAATCGCTCAAAGTAAGGAATCACCGTCGTCACCTGCGTTTGTTGCAACATGACTTCCGAGAGCCATACTTTGTAAGGCGTCTTGTTAATTTGCCAGGGCAGCGTTTTCCGCCCGTATTTGTCGTACCAGTCCAGAACCTGGGCTGAAAATTGAGACGCTTGCATGGAAACTCATTCATTATTGCCGGGGGCAAGATTGCAGCACAGAGGCCGCAGGGTGTAAACCGGAACTTTCCGCAGTGCGCTTCATGCTTGCATCCGGCAACTAACTTTGGATAATGCCCGTTTTCAGAACTCAAACACAGCAGACTACACTTTTATGAAAAACGACGTCATTTCACCGGAATTTGATGAAAACGGTCGCCCGCTGCGCCGTATTCGTAGTTTTGTTCGTCGCCAGGGGCGACTGACAAAGGGGCAAGAACACGCGCTGGAAAACTACTGGCCGGTGATGGGCGTCGAGTTCAGCGAAGCGCCGGTAGATTTCGCCACGTTGTTTGGTCGCGAAGCGCCGGTGACGCTGGAGATTGGTTTTGGCATGGGGGCGTCTCTCGTGGCGATGGCGAAAGCGCGCCCGGAGCAGAATTTCCTCGGCATTGAAGTGCATTCACCCGGTGTCGGCGCGTGTCTGGCGTCCGCTCATGAAGAGGGCGTTGAAAACCTGCGCGTCATGTGCCACGACGCGGTAGAAGTGTTGCATACAATGATTCCTGACAATTCTTTATCGATGGTTCAGCTCTTTTTCCCTGACCCGTGGCATAAAGCGCGTCATAATAAACGCCGTATCGTTCAGGTGCCGTTTGCTGAACTGGTATTGAGCAAGCTGAAATTGGGCGGCGTTTTCCATATGGCGACCGACTGGGAAGCGTATGCGGAACACATGCTTGAAGTCATGTCTTCTATCGACGGGTACAAAAATCTGTCAGAGAGCAATGATTATGTACCGCGCCCGGAATCGCGCCCGGTAACGAAATTTGAACAACGTGGCCATCGTCTTGGTCATGGCGTATGGGACTTAATGTTCGAGAGGGTGAAATAATGGCAAAGAACCGTAGTCGTCGTCTGCGTAAAAAAATGCACATTGACGAATTCCAGGAATTAGGATTTTCGGTGGCATGGCGTTTTCCGGAAGGTACATCTGAAGAGCAGGTCGATAAGACTGTCGATGACTTTATTAATGACGTTATTGAGCCTAATAAACTGGCGTTTGACGGCAGCGGCTACCTGGCCTGGGAAGGGCTGATTTGTATGCAGGAAATCGGTAAATGTACCGAAGAACATCAGGCGATTGTGCGTAAGTGGCTGGAAGCGCGCAACCTTGAAGAAGTCCGAACCAGCGAACTTTTCGACGTTTGGTGGGACTAATAAGTACAGGGTCGGCAAATGCCGGCCCGCTTTGTCTTGAGGGAAAGTTATGATGCGCAAAACGCTGCTGGCGGCAGTGCTAACGTTTACGGCGATGGCCGCTCATGCAGATTACAAATGCAGCGTCACGCCGCGTGACGATGTGATCCTGAGTCCACAGACGGTGCAGGTGAAAGGTGAAAACGGCAACCTGGTGATCACGCCGGACGGCAATGTGATGTACAACGGTAAGCAGTACACCCTTAGCGCCGCGCAGCGCGAGCAGGCGAAAGATTACCAGGCGGAACTGCGAAGCGCGCTGCCGTGGATTGATGAGGGCGCCCGATCGCGCGTCGAAAAAGGCCGCGTGGCGCTGGATAAAATCATCGCTAAAGAGGTGGGCGAAAGCAGCAACATGCGCAGCCGCCTGACGAAGCTTGATGCGCAATTAAAAGCGCAAATGAACCGCATTATCGAACATCGTACGGACGGCCTGACGTTCCACTATAAGGCTATCGACCAGGTGCGTGCCGACGGTCAGCAGTTGGTGAATCAGGCGATGGGCGGTATTTTGCAGGACAGCATTAACGAAATGGGCGCCAAAGCGGTGCTTAAAGGCGGCGGCAATCCTTTACAGGGCGTGATGGGCAGTCTCGGTGGTTTGCAAACCGCTATCCAGAACGAATGGAAAAACCAGGAGAAAGATTTCCAGCAGTTTGGCAAAGATGTCTGTAGCCGCGTAGTGACCTTAGAAGATAGCCGCAAAGCGCTGGTTGGCAGCCTGAAGTAATCTTTCCTTTTTAAACAATGGCGCAGATCGTATCTGCGCCTTTTTATTCTGTTTTTTCCTGCATTTTGTTATCCATCTCTAAAAAATACTCTCTGTCGGATATATATCGCTGGTTAATCGTATGGCGTCACATTATTCGTCTGCAATATAGAGATAATGCGACCAGTTGACATAACTGGAGATATAACATGGAGTTTTTCAGGAAAACGGCATTAGCTGCTCTGGTAATGGGTTTCAGCGGCGCAGCGTTCGCTTTACCGAATATCACCATCTTAGCGACCGGCGGAACGATCGCTGGCGGTGGTGATTCAGCAACAAAATCAAATTATACGGCAGGTAAAGTCGGCGTCGAAAATCTGGTGGATGCCGTTCCTCAATTGAAGGACATTGCGGTAGTGAAAGGCGAGCAGGTCGTTAACATTGGCTCGCAGGATATGAACGATGAAGTCTGGCTCACGCTGGCGAAAAAAATCAATACCGAGTGCGACAGCACCGACGGTTTCGTGATCACCCACGGTACTGATACGATGGAAGAGACCGCTTATTTCCTCGATCTGACCGTGAAATGCAATAAACCGGTGGTACTGGTCGGCGCGATGCGTCCCTCCACGTCAATGAGCGCAGATGGCCCGTTCAACCTCTATAATGCGGTAGTAACAGCGGCTGATAAACAGTCTGCCAACCGCGGCGTGCTGGTGGTAATGAATGATACCGTCATGGACGGACGCGACGTCACTAAGACCAATACGACTGACGTGGCGACGTTTAAAGCGGTTAACTACGGCCCGCTGGGTTATATCCACAACGGTAAAATTGACTACCAGCGTACGCCAGAGCGTAAACATACCACCTCCACCCCGTTCGACGTGTCGAAGCTGACCGCGTTGCCGAAAGTCGGTATCGTTTATAACTATGCGAATGCGTCCGATCTGCCGGCAAAAGCGCTGGTAGACGCGGGTTATGACGGGATCGTGAGCGCAGGCGTGGGTAACGGCAACCTGTATAAAACGGTCTTTGATACCCTGGCGACCGCCGCGCACAACGGTACGGTAGTGGTGCGTTCTTCACGTGTGCCGACTGGCGCAACCACGCAGGATGCGGAAGTTGACGATGCAAAATACGGCTTTGTCGCTTCCGGCACGCTGAACCCGCAAAAAGCGCGTGTCTTACTGCAACTGGCGTTAACCCAGACTAAAGATCCAAAACAGATCCAGACGATGTTCAATCAGTATTAAAGATAATGCCCCGGTCGGAAGGCCGGGGCCATCTTTGGAAGACCTCTCGCACAACCAAAACTATTATCTTGCTAATTATCATCCTGGTTATGATAATTGTGGGCGTCATGTCTCTGGACGGGAGGTCCACAAGTGGTTCGACAATGGATTGCTGGCGCAGCGCTGTTTGCCCTGATTTCAGGCTATAGTTGGGCAGAGGTTGCTCAACCCTCCGATAACATCTTAAAAGAACAGTTTAGTAAGCAGTACCACGGCATACTTAAACTGGATTCCATTACCTTAAAAAATCTTGATTCGACGGGCAATCAGGCCACCTGGTCTGCCGAAGGGGATATTTCTTCCCGTGAAGATATGTATACCGGCGTTGGTATGGCGGCAGATTATTATTTTGTTGAAAAAACCTGGACCAAAGATCATCCCGTTAAATTTTCTGCCATGTTAACCAGCAAAGGGACGCCAGCCTCTGGCTGGACGGTGAGCTATTACTCATTACAAATGGCAGCCAGCGATCAGGGCCGGGCTATTGACGACATTAAAACGAATGATAAATACCTGATCGTCAACAGTGATGACTTTAACTATCGGTTTGGCAACATTGAAGCCTCCTGGCGTGCGCAGAAAGCGTCGATCCCCGGTCTTGAAGAACAACTCTCTGCCCTGGATAAGAAAATAGCGGTAGCTAAAAAAGAAGCGGACGCATATTGGGGAAAAGGCGCTGATGGGAAACCGTTGACCCGCGCCGAGGCGTTTAAAAAGACGTTAAAAGAGCGCGATGATTATGTAAAAGCCAACGATAGCAGCGTATATGCCGAGAAATACGAAAAAGAGGTCTATCAACCGGCATTAGACGCGTGCCGTAAGCAGAGTGAGCCGTGCAATGAAGCGGCTATTCAGCAGAAAAGAGATTTAGACATACACGAGCAACGGCGGCAGGTATTTTTGAAATCAGAAGAGCTGCGTCGAAAAGCGCAGAATGACTGGATATCGTTAGAGAAAGGACAATATCCGCTGAATATAGCGGTACAGAAACTTCAGATGCAACAGAGTGATATCCGCATGAAAATCACGGATATTAATGACGGTTACGAGCGCTGGAAAAAAGATACCGACGATTTGCGTCGTAAAGGCGTTATTAAATAATGCGCTTGCCGGCGGCGCATTAACCGCCACAGGTCGGTAAGCGTCGCGCCATCAGGTATTTTACCCGCTGGCGCGACAGGCTTATCCTTGTTATTCCGCGAGAAACAACTCAAGAAGAGAGTTTAAAAACAGTTTACCGTGACGGGTAATCTGCCAGTATTGCTCGCATTCTGTCAGGTAGCCCTGGGCAATAGCCTCGTCGATTGGCTGACGAATAACCGCTTCCGTAAGCCCGGTGTAGTCGACAAATTCGGCGCGAGGCGCGCGCTCCAGCAACCGAAAACGGTTCATAAAGAACTCAAAGGGTTTATCGTCATCACTCACGTCACGCTGGCTTTCCAGGTAACGTCCCTGCATATAACCGCGTGGGTGACGGGTTTTGGTGGTGCGCAGGATCCTGCCGTCCGGGAAGGTGACTTTACCGTGGGCGCCGCAGCCAATACCCAGATAGTCGCCAAAGCGCCAGTAGTTCAGATTATGCTGGCACTGATAACCGGGTTTGGCATAGGCCGACGTTTCGTATTGCTGATAGCCAGCGGCGGTTAATAACTGGTGGCCCTGCTCAAAGATATCCCACAGAGCGTCATCGTCCGGTAAAACCGGCGGACGCGAACCGAACAGAGTGTTGGGTTCAATCGTCAATTGATACCATGAGAGATGCGGCGGATTAAGCGCAATCGCCTGTCGCAAATCATTCAGCGCCTCTTCCAGCGTTTGATCCGGCAATCCATGCATCAAGTCGAGGTTAAAGCTGCGTAGTCCAAGCCCATTTGCCAGTCTTGCTGCCCGCATCGCCTCTTGTGGACCGTGAATACGGCCAAGACGTTTCAGCTTAGGCTCACTAAAGCTCTGTACGCCAATGGAGATCCGGTTTACGCCGGCGCGCTGATAGTCGATGAAGCGGTCGGCTTCGACCGTGCCGGGGTTCGCTTCCATAGTAATTTCCGCATCCGCCGCCAGATTCAGGCGCGCGCGCACGCCGTCCAGCAGCGTTTGCATCGCCGGCCCGGAAAGCAGGCTTGGCGTACCGCCGCCAATAAAGATGGTCTTTACTTCACGCCCTTGCGCCCAGGCGACGTCGGCATCCAGATCGCTTAACAGATGCTGGACGTAGTCGTCATGCGGCACCTCGCCCTTCAACGCATGGGAATTGAAGTCGCAATATGGACATTTTTGTACACACCAGGGAATATGAATATAAAGACTGAGCGACGGTAGTTTAGCCATTGCGTAACGCATCCAGCAGCAGCTTGAGCGCTTGTCCACGGTGGGAAATCGCGCTTTTTTCTTCACGGGTCAGTTCTGCGGCGGTTTTGCCTTCAGACGGTACGAAGAAAATGGGATCATAGCCAAATCCGCCATTTCCGGCCGCCTGGCGAGTAATGACGCCAGGCCAGCTACCGTGACAGACTATCGGTGTGGGATCTTCGGCATGACGCAAATAAACCAGTACACAATGGAATCGCGCCTGGCGTTTGTCGTCCGGAACATCTCGTAGAGTATGCAGCAGTTTTTCCAGATTTTGCTGATCTGTCGCGTTTTCGCCAGAATAGCGCGCGGAATAGATACCCGGCGCGCCGCCTAAAACGTCAACGGCCAGACCGGAGTCATCGGCAATGGCGGGCAGACCGGTCATTTTAGCGGCATGGCGCGCTTTGAGAATCGCGTTTTCAATAAACGTCAGGCCGGTTTCTTCCGCGGAGTCAACGCCCAGTTCCGTTTGCGCTACCACATCAAGCCCAAAATCGCTTAACAGCGACGCGAGCTCGCGCACTTTACCGGCGTTGCCGGTTGCGAGAACAACTTTTTGCATGGAGTACCTACTCAGTTAACGCCGCAATTTCCGGCGGGATCTGTTGCGGGTGAATAATTTTTACCTGTTTGTGACGGCCCAGCTCGCCTTTTTCGATGACGATCTGACTTTTCGCCACGCGAAACTGTTTACCGAGAAACTTGATCAGATGGCTGTTTGCCTGACCGTCAACCGGCGGGGCAGTAATGGCGACTTTCACCTCGTCGCCATGTAAGCCCACAATACTGTCGCGGCTGGCTTTCGGCTGAATATAAAGCCGTAACACCAGACCGTCTTCGCAGCGAGTCACAGCACTCATAGCGCCATCCACAGCCCCGGCAGCAACATGTTGCCTGTCGCTTGTAAGACTTCAGCGATCCCCATATTAACGACATACAGCAGCAGCACCAGAACCATCGGCGAGAAGTCGATGCCGCCCATCGCAGGCAGTATACGGCGAATCGGGCTGAGCAGCGGCTCGGCAAGCTGAATCAATACATATTCAATCGGGCTACGACCCTGGCTCACCCAGCTCATGATAGCCATGACCAGCAGCACCCAGAAGATCAGCAGGCCGATTGTTTTAAGCAAGATAAGCACTGCGGCAATCCAGATAATCGCCTGAAACGTAATGACCTTAAACAGCACTATCGCCTTAATAACGCTAAGAATAAACGCCACCAGCAGGGAAGCGCTGTCAATCGGCCCCATTGGCGGGATAATACGACGCAGCGGTCCGATGATGGGCTGCGTAATTTTCACCACGAACTGGGAGAAAGGGTTGTAAAAGTCACAGCGGGCCCACTGCATCCACACGCGCAATAATAGCACCATGGTATACAGCTCAATTACCGTTGAGAGCAGGAAGGTCAACGTATTCATGGCGTTCCTCAGTTTTCCTTAATTTTTTGTGTAATCACGAGCACCAAAGATAGCGGTGCCGATGCGCACCATTGTGCTACCTGCCGCAATCGCGGCTTCCATATCGTCGCTCATACCCAGAGATAAGGTATCAACGTCAGGGTAGCGCGCTTTCAGCCCGGCAAATGCTACAGCCATTTGACGTGCGACTTCAAACTGCCTTACATAATCTGACTCTGGCGCCGGGATCGCCATCAGTCCGCGAAGCCGCAGACGCGGCAGTGTAGCCACCGCAGCGGCCAGCTCATCCAGTTCCGCCAGCGGAATGCCTGATTTGCTGTTTTCATCGCTGATATTAATTTGGATCAGAACATTTAGCGCTGGCAGATTATCCGGACGCTGTTCGCTCAGCCGCGAGGCGATACGCAGGCGATCGATGGTATGACACCAGTCAAAATGCTCGGCCACCAGCCGACTTTTGTTGGATTGTAAAGGGCCTATAAAGTGCCAGTGCAGGCCTTCCACTTTCGCTTCCTGAAAGTGGCGGATTTTTTCCACCCCCTCTTGTACATAATTTTCACCAAATGCCCGTTGTCCGGCGGCAATGGCTTCTGCGATGTCGCTCGCAGGTTTGGTTTTACTCACTGCAAGCAACGTAACTTCTTCTGAAGAGCGGCCGCAACGCGTCGCCGCGGCGGAGATTTTGTCCCGGATGTGTGCCAGGTTATGCGCGATATCGTTCATTTTCCGAGGATGTTTATATGAATATGGAAGAAATTGTGACGCTTAGTGTAAAGCATAACGTCTCGGATCTACACCTGTGTAACGCATGGCCTGCGCGATGGCGCAAACAAGGACGCATGGAGACCGCGCCTTTTACCGCGCCTGATGTCGACAGGCTTCTGCTTGATTGGCTTAATGACGCGCAACAATATCAGTGGCGAAAGCACGGCCAGCTTGATTTCGCCGTCTCGCTGTCTGGCACGCGGCGCTTGCGCGCCAGTGCGTTCAAACATCAACAGGGAACGTCGCTGGCGCTACGGCTATTGCCCGAGCGTTGTCCTGATCTGGCGGAAATCCAGACGCCGCCGATAGTACCCGCACTGCTTGCCAGCGAGAACGGACTGATTCTGGTCACTGGCGCCACTGGCTGCGGGAAATCCGCTACGCTGGCGGCGATGGTGGGACATCTTAATCAACATGCCGATAAACACATCCTGACGCTGGAAGATCCTATTGAGTACCGTTACACCAGCAAGCGTTGCCTGATACAGCAGCGGGAAATCGGCCAGCATTGCGCCACTTTTGCCGCCGGGCTGCGCGCGGCGTTGCGTGAAGATCCCGATGTCATTTTACTGGGAGAGCTGCGTGACAGCGAGACCATTCGCCTGGCGCTGACGGCGGCGGAAACGGGGCATCTGGTACTGGCAACCCTGCATACTCGTGGCGCGGCGCAGGCGGTGGAAAGATTAGTGGATAGTTTTCCGGCGCAGGAAAAAGAACCGGTACGCAGTCAACTGGCGGGTAGTCTGCGCGCTGTACTATCGCAAAAACTGGAGGTCGACAGACAAGATGGGCGCGTGGCGTTGTTTGAATTACTGATTAATACGCCAGCCACAGGGAATTTGATCCGTGAAGGCAAACTCCATCAGTTGGCCCACGTGATACAAACCGGGCAGCAGCAGGGGATGATGACATTCGCCCAGAGCGCGCAATGGCGTCAGGTGCAGGGACGGCTGTAGCGAAGATGGCGGCGTAGGGGGGGGAGGAAAGTGTTGACTGGCGCGGTGGATTGAACGGCATGCAGGCTTGTATCCTGGCGAACCGGCGTTAAAATCGCAGCTTTGTTAAAACCACAGCGAAGCCATTTAACGATGTCATCACAACCGAATCAAAGCCTGATAGATGGCATTCGCTGTCTGCAATATCTGGTTTCCAGCGACCGTGCTATCGGATGTCGCGAGCTTGCCCGGCTGATGGATATTAATACCACGCGCGTTAATCGCCTGTTAATGACGATGGCCTCTATTGGACTCACGATGCAGGATGAGCACCGACGCTATTTACCCGGGCCAGGCATTCATGCTTTGGCGGCGCAGGCGATTCGCGGTTCAGCGCTGTTCTCCCATGCGTTGCCTATCCTTGAGCGCCATGCGCCCAAAGACATCGTGGTGGCATTAGGTGTGCTATGGGAGGATCAGATTATCTATATTTATCACTCTAGGCCGGGTTCGCAGGGAAGTCAGGCGCTGGCGGGGTTTCGTATGTGCCCGGCCTGGCAGTCGGTAACAGGAGTGGCGTTACTGGCGGCAGAAAGCGATGAGGCGCTAATGCAGCGTTTTACTCCGGAGCAGTGGCGTAATCTGGCACCGCATGTGGCGCAGCAGCGCCAGCGGGGATACGTGCTGTGGCATCACGCTGATGGTGAAGTTTCTATGGCGCAACCGCTAGGCAAGCACGCCGCAGCGCTGGCCTTTGCGGGAATGTGGCGGATTGATGAGGCGGAGGCGGCTGCGCGTTTACAGGCGTTGAAGGCATTAAACCAGCTTATTGCCCAGTAAGCCTGGCAACCGTGACCGCGTTATCCGCCTGCTGACAAAACGGCTTTAATACCCCTGTTCAAAATAGCTTTCGAGGATAATCACGGCGGAGGCCGAGTCCACTTTGCCTTTGTTCAGCGCGCGATACCCACCTCGTTCAAACAGACCGGAGCGTGCTTCAACGGTGCTGAGTCGTTCATCGTGCAGCGTGACAGTTACCCCGAAACGCCCATGAATACGGTTGGCGAATTTACGTGCGCGCGCCGTCAGCGGTTGTTCAGTGCCATCCATATTGAGCGGTAGCCCGACAATAATTTCGTCCGGCTGCCACTCTTTCAGCAAACGTTCAATGAGCGTCCAGTCGGGCGTGCCGTCCTGTGCTTTGATTGCCGGAAGCGGACGGGCGGTGCCGGTAATGCGTTGTCCTATTGCAACGCCGATGCTTTTTGTGCCGAAGTCAAAGGCCAGTAAGGTGCCGTTCATCAGGCGTGCCCCGCAACGCCAGGCATGGTCAGAATATCAATGCCAATAAGTTTTGCCGCTTCGCGCCAGCGCTCGGCAATGGGCGTTTTGAACAAAATATTGAGATCGGCGGGCGCGGTAAGCCAGGCGTTATCAAGCAACTCTTGTTCAAGCTGGCCTTTATCCCAGGAGGCGTAGCCCAGCGCGACCAGCACATCGGAAGGCTGTTGTTGGGTACCTAACGTTTCCAGCACATCGCGGGAGGTGGTAATCACGGTATTGTCTGAGATACGAATGCTGGAGGCGAAACGTGACGGCGGAGTATGGAGAATAAATCCGCGATCTTCCGCCAACGGGCCGCCGAGCATCACGGCTTTATCAAGACGAATTGCCGAATCGCGCGGTTCCGGCGTAATTTTTAGTTTTTCCAGAATCCCTTCAATTTGCAGATTTTCCAAAGGCTTATTAATAATAATCCCCATAGCGCCGTCCTGGTTATGCTCGCAAATATACACTACGGAACGGCGGAAAATCGGGTCCTGGAGCGCAGGCATGGCAATAAGAAAGTGATGCTGTAAATTCATTGTCAGAGGTTCTGTTTCCTGGTTCAAAAAAACGACAGCGTTCAGTATGTGGGGAAAGCGGACGGTTGTCACTCATATAAGCCGTCTTTTGCCAAAGGACGGCGGCCTTATCGGGCAATAGACTGCCGGATGGCGATGCTGACGCGCCGCCTTATCCGACCGGGGCGGCGTGATTGCTCAGGCCCGGTAAGCGCACGCCACCGGGCAATAAACGTCTACTTCGCCAGACGCGCTTCGATGGCGTCCATCAACATCCCGGTGATAGAGATCGGGTATTCCGCTTCGATTTCACGCACGCAGGTTGGGCTGGTCACGTTAATTTCCGTTAAGCGGTCGCCGATAATATCCAGACCGACGAAAATAAGCCCTTTGGCTTTAAGCGTTGGTCCAACGCGGCGGGCGATTTCCCAGTCGCTTTCGCTCAACGGACGGGGTTCGCCGCGACCACCAGCCGCCAGGTTGCCGCGGGTCTCGCCGCCCTGCGGAATACGCGCCAGGCAGTAAGGCACCGGCTCGCCGTCGACGACCAGTACGCGCTTATCGCCATCTTTGATCGCGGGCAAATAGTTCTGCGCCATGCAGTAGCGGTTGCCCAGTTCGGTCAGCGTTTCGGCAATAACGCCTATGTTAGGATCGCCTTCCTTAACGCGGAAAATGGACGTGCCGCCCATACCGTCCAGCGGTTTCATAATGATATCGCCGTGCTTTTCCCAAAACGCTTTGAGCTGCGCTTTATTGCGCGTTACCAGCGTTTCCGGCGTCAGATCGGCAAACCAGGCGGTATACAGTTTTTCATTACAGTCGCGCAGGCTTTGCGGTTTGTTGACGATAAGCGTCCCTTCTTCTTCAGCGCGTTCCAGAATATAGGTCGCATAAATAAACTCGGTATCAAACGGCGGATCTTTACGCATCAAAATGACGTCCAGATCGGCGAGTTTAATCTCCTGCTCGCTGCCGAACTCGTACCATTTATCGTAATTTTGCTCCACGCTCAACGTTCGCGTGCGGGCGCGGGCTTCGCCGTTAATCAGATAAAGGTCGGCCATCTCCATATAATGAAGTTCATAACCACGACGTTGGGCTTCCAGCAGCATAGCGAAACTGGTGTCTTTCTTGATGTTGATGTGTGCGATGGGGTCCATCACGATGCCGAGCTTGATCATTATTTTCTCCGTTAACGCTTCATCCTAAGTCGCCAAAACGCACCTGTAGCGCGGTAATGGCGGTGAGCGCGGTTGTCTCAGTACGCAGAACGCGAGGTCCTAACAGAATATCAGTAAACTGATAGCGCGCGGTCATCGCGATTTCGTCCGCCGACAGCCCGCCTTCCGGGCCGATCAGCAGTCGGACGCGTTCAACCGGCAGCGGCAGAGTGTTGATGCTGGCATGGGCGCGCGGATGAAGATTGAGCTTCAGCCCGGAATCTTGCTCGGCGCACCAGGCTTCCAGCGCCATCGGCGGGCGAATTTCCGGCACCCGGTTACGCCCGCATTGTTCGCAGGCGGCGATGGCGATCTTTTGCCACTGCTGGCGCTTTTTGTTCAGACGTTCATTATCCAGTTTAACGCCGCAGCGCTCAGAGAACAGTGGCGTAATGAGGCTTACACCTAGTTCGATCGATTTCTGGATAGTAAATTCCATTTTTTCACCGCGCGACATCACCTGGCCCAGATGGATATGCAGCGGCGATTCACGATCGTCGATTTCGCCTTTCATCACTTGCACTTCAACGCTTTTCTTACTGGCGCTAATGATTTCAGCATCGAATACCTGATTACTGCCGTCAAACAGCTGTAACGCTTGTCCCGGTCCCATGCGCAGTACACGACCAATATGGTTGGCCGCATCTTCGCATAACGAAATCTGCGTACCGGACGTCAACAATTCAGGGTGATAAATGCGGGGAATACGCATAATAAAAAAATCCGCGTCATGGCCCCGGCGTTTGGCTATCCAGGGCATGGGTTAACAAGAATCCCGCTAGTGTAGGTTAGCTCTTTCGCGCCTGGCAAGCGCGTTGCACATAGGGATTATGATTACCCTGGACCTTCGCGATACGCGCATCGCGCTCGCACTCCCAGGCGGTAACGGGGTACTGCTTATCCCAGACGTTAAAAAGCTGCGTTTGTTGGCGGGAAAGTTTCAGTTGGTATTGGTCGCGCATATAAAAATAAGTGCGGGCGATTGCGCCACGGGCGCGGGCGGGCGGCTCGGCGAGCTTCGCTTTGAAATCCACTTTCATGGCGCACTGCCCGTACTGACCTTCGCCGCCGTTCCACTGGCTATACATAAAGTTGCCGCGATCGCCATTCACTTCGCCAATCGCGGGTTGCAGGTTATGCATATCGCTTTCCATTTTGCGGTAGACCGGGTCTTTAGCGCAGTTTTTTCGCCCGCCGTCCTGCCAGCACTGGCGCTGATGACCGAATTGCCAGGCGGGGACAACGTGCTCCCACTCAATGCGTCTGGCGCGATTCTCGTTTTTACGCACCTTATAGCCGCAGGACTCCAGGTCTACGACGCCTTTTTTACCCTGCCAGCGGATTTGGCACCCGCAGTAAAAGCTGCCGGGCGCGTCGGCATTGACTTTGACGCTCGCCGCTTTGGCCTGAGAAAAATTGTTAATGCCATCGGCCAATGCATGGCCTGAAAACGCTGCGGCCAGCAACGCAGCGGCAAAAGAAAAATTACGGTACATTGCACACTCCATAGCAAAACGAGCCCGCAACGTAACGAAAGTTGTGTCTGTATGCAATCAGTCCGCTCAGGAAAGTTCCCGGACGTTTCGGGAACTACCCGGCGACCAGTGGTTCGCCGCAGTGAACGCAACGATAAACCGCTTCGCCGCGTACTACCCGATTATGACGGCGGACGGTGAGTTGATGTTGCTGGCATTGGCAATGGTAGGGAAAGGTATTGCGCCGTACGGATTGCAGCGCAAATTGATGAGTACGTCTGGCCGGAACGCCCAGCACGCTTTCCATCATCCACTTCCATTCCTTGCCATGCGGAGCCTTGCGTCCGAAGTGCTTCCACACCAACAGATGCGCCAGTTCATGCGGCACGACCTCTGCTATAAAGGTGTCGATGTTTTCCAGCAGTAACACCGGGTTGAGGCGGATTTCGTAGCTCTCCAGCCAGGCGGTGCCCGCCGAGGTGCCGCGTTGCGTATACACCAGTTTCGGCTCCGGATAATGTCTATCGAGCTTGAGGTTCGCCTGGGCGAGATTTTCCCGCAGACGGCGCATCACGGCCTGCTGGATAGCGATAGGGAGACGAGGGGTTTTCATAGCGGCAGAGAATAGTGCGACGGAAGAGGGACTGCAAGAAAAACGCTTCCTCCTGTGGCAGGAGGAAGCGTGGAGGGATTAGTCGTGGGCGCCGATTTCGCGCAGTTTACGACCTTTCATCAGGTTACGTTCAATGTGTTCCAGCGAAACGTGTTTGGTTTCCGGCACCAGCCACAGGGTCAGCAGGATAAACAGCACGTTCAGGCCAGCGTAGACCCAGAAGGTGTTGGCGTTACCCAGATTGTTCAGCATGGTCAGGAACGTTGCGCCGACGATCATATTGGCGATCCAGTTGGTCGCGGTGGAGCAGGTGATGCCGAAATCGCGGCCTTTGAGCGGCTGGATTTCGGAGCACAGTACCCAAATCAGCGGACCAGCGCTCATCGCAAATCCAATGATGAACATCAGCAGCATAGCGATAGCGAAGTATTGCGCAGACGGCGAATGGATGCCGATGTGCATCATCGTACCCAGAATCCCCATACCAATCGCCATGACCAGGAAGCCCAGCGTCAGGGTCGGCTTGCGGCCCCAGCGGTCAACCAGGCCGATAGCGATGAAGGTTGCCAGCACGTTAGTCAGACCAACAATAACGGTGCCCCACATCTGCTCCGTGGTATTCGTGTACCCCGCCAGTTCGAAGATTTTCGGCGCGTAATACATGATGACGTTCATCCCGGTAAATTGCTGCATTACCTGCAACAAAATGCCAAGAAACACGGCGCGGCGGAAGTTGCTGTTCTCTTTGAACAGCGCCCAACCGCTCTGTTTAACCTGCAAACTTTCGCGAATTTCATCGAGCTCACGTTTTGCTTCCGCACTGGTGTCACGCAGGCGCAACAGGACGCGTTCAGCATCATGGAAACGGCGTTTCGCCGCAAACCAGCGCGGGCTGTCCGGCAGGAAGAAGACGCCGATCAGCAGCAGAATGGCCGGGATGATGATCACGCCGAGCATCCAGCGCCATGCGCCGCTGTAGCTGAACGCGGTATCGGACAGATAAGCGCCCAGAATCCCGATGGTGATCATGAGTTGGTACATTGAGATCATACTGCCGCGAATTTTTTCCGGCGCGATCTCGGACAGGTACAACGGTGCAGTGTAGGAAGCGACGCCGACGGCCAGACCCAGCAGCACGCGAGAAATAATCAGGACTTCAACGTTAGGCGCCGCAGCGGAGAACAGCGAACCGGCGACGAACAGGATAGCGCCGATCATCAGGCTTTTTTTACGACCCAGCTTAAAGGAGAGCCAGCCGCTGCCGACAGCGCCGACGGCCGCGCCAAACATCATGGAGCTGACCACCCATTCCTGAGTGTGTGCGGTAATCTGAAACTCGTCGGTAATGAAGGGTAAAGCACCGGCGATAACGCCGATATCCAGGCCAAAAAGTAATCCTGCCAGGGCTGCAAGAAAGCAGACAAAAAATGTCATGGCCTTGTTGGAACGCCCTTGTTTTTTATTGTCAGGCATTATGCCCTCCGGTTGGGTTAGCAATTTTATCGATGTTAAGAGTAGGTGAGTACGCCGTAAAAAGATGTGAGGCCAATCACAATGGTGTAATCGTTTACACTACTATTTATCTCGGTGATTATTTAATTATCTGAAAAATAATAGTTTTAATAATCTTATAACCATATCAATCGCCTGGTATTCAGACAAAGTTGAAAAATTATGTAATATTTTCATCGCAGAATTAGCATACCGATAGTGATGCGGTCAGTTCTTAATGAAAATGAATGTAACCGCTTTCATGATGACTGAAACTGAATGATAAAAAGTGTAGTCGAAGAAACGAAAGGGGAGAGTGGATTGTGCTGCACATCACAAAAAGGTCAGTATAAATACACGCTGGAACATCTGATAACTTTGCGTGTATCAGCAATGATAAAGGCCAGCAGGGCGCTGGCCTTGATAAGTACGGTATGGTTTACCTGACTGAAAAACAGCGTCAGGCGCGGGCGATTATTTCAGACCGGCAGCATCGCGCAGCAGTTGCGCTTTGTCGGTTTTTTCCCATGGGAAGTTTTCGCGACCGAAGTGGCCATAAGCCGCAGTTTCTTTGTAGATAGGGTGCAGCAGATCCAGCATCTGAATCAAGCCGTACGGGCGCAGGTCGAAGAATTCGCGCACCAGCAGAATCAACTGTTCAGCAGGCACTTTTTCAGTACCGAACGTTTCCACCATGATGGACGTCGGCTCCGCTACACCGATAGCGTAGGAGACCTGGATTTCACAGCGATCCGCCAGACCTGCCGCCACGATGTTTTTCGCGACATAACGCGCAGCGTAAGCTGCAGAACGGTCAACTTTAGACGGATCTTTACCGGAGAAGGCGCCGCCGCCGTGACGCGCCATACCGCCGTAGGTATCAACGATGATCTTACGACCGGTCAGACCACAATCGCCCATCGGGCCGCCGATAACAAAACGACCGGTTGGGTTGATAAAAAACTTAGTGGACGTATTTAACCATTCAGACGGCAGAATGGGTTTGATGATCTCTTCCATCACCGCTTCTTGCAGCGATTTTTGGTCGATATCTTCTGCGTGCTGCGTAGAGAGAACCACGGCGTCGATACCGACGATTTTGCCGTCGTCATACTGGAAAGTGACCTGGCTTTTTGCATCCGGACGCAACCATGGCAGGGTGCCATTTTTACGCACTTCAGCCTGACGCTGTACCAGACGGTGCGCGTAGGTGATTGGCGCAGGCATCAGTACGTCGGTTTCATTTGTCGCGTAGCCAAACATCAGGCCCTGGTCGCCCGCGCCTTGTTCCAGCGGGTCTGCGCGGTCAACGCCCTGGTTGATATCCGGAGACTGTTTGCCAATTGCGCTCAGTACCGCGCAAGAGTTGGCGTCAAAGCCCATGTCGGAATGCACATAGCCAATTTCGCGCACCGTATTACGGGTAATCTCTTCGATATCGACCCAGGCGCTGGTGGTGATCTCACCGCCAACTAAAACCATGCCGGTTTTAACGTAGGTTTCACAGGCGACGCGTGCTTTCGGATCCTGTTGCAGGATAGCGTCCAACACGGCATCAGAGATTTGGTCTGCGATTTTGTCAGGATGCCCTTCTGATACGGACTCAGACGTAAAAAGGTGTTTTGCCATATTTAATTTCACCTAAGGAGAATTTAGTTAGCTCAAACTGTTGTGCGGAATAGTCATGACAGAAGATTCTACCATGAGTCTGAAGGTTACTGACACTGGCAGTCTGAGTGTTAATCAGTATGGATGGATTAACATCTGGACGGCTATTTTAGGTCACTTCTTCGCCCAATTTCCAGCTTTTTTTGAAGGCCGTCGCAATGTCGGTAAAAATCAGGCGGTAAACGTTTCTGATAATGCTGACATTATGCGCATTTATGCTTTGCTTTTTTTCTGCGTTCTGGGTATAAAACGCGACGCGCGGCTCATACAAAAGCACACGACGTTTTCTTCGTGTCGCCACTTCCAGCCGGGTTAAAACGTTGCTTTGGCTTGTGGGTTCGTCTTACGAGGCGGCCGTGGAGGTGATACGAGATAATGAACCGTTGTATTCTGCTGAATTTGTCGCATCGTTCTGGTGCGCGCATGTCCCCCGCAATCTGCATCTCTGCTTTGCATACCTGCCGATGTTATACCCATCTCGGCGCTTCTCAGGATTCCAGAGCCGGCAATGGCGCTGAAGACTGAACAAGGGCGCTCTTGTTAACGCAAGAGTTTTCTCGTGGTTTCGCCGAACCGTTATCTGTGAGTTCGGTTACGTGTTTACAATGATATGAAAAAGAAACCGGTCGCGCAGGCGGAGCATCAGCGCTATCTGCTGGAAAATCCGCTTGTCTATGGGTTGTTATCGCGTCTTCGGATTGCGATAGTGGTCAACTGTTTTACACTTGCTAATAAAAATTGAGGTTCGCTATGTCTGACGACATGTCTATGGGTTCGCCTTCGTCAGCAGGCGAACAGGGTGTACTACGCTCCATGCAGGAGGTTGCAATGAGCTCCCAGGAAGCCAGCAAGATGCTGCGCACTTACAATATTGCCTGGTGGGGCAATAACTACTACGACGTCAACGAGCTGGGCCATATTAGCGTATGCCCCGATCCCGACGTACCGGAAGCGCGTGTCGATCTTGCCAAACTGGTGAAAGCGCGCGAAGCGCAAGGCCAGCGTCTGCCGGCGCTGTTCTGCTTCCCGCAGATCCTGCAACACCGTTTGCGTTCAATTAACGCGGCGTTTAAGCGTGCGCGTGAATCTTACGGTTATAACGGCGACTACTTCCTCGTTTATCCGATTAAGGTCAATCAGCATCGCCGCGTGATCGAGTCCCTTATCCATTCCGGTGAACCGTTGGGGCTGGAAGCGGGGTCGAAAGCGGAATTGATGGCGGTGCTGGCACATGCCGGCATGACCCGTAGCGTGATCGTCTGTAATGGTTATAAAGACCGTGAATACATTCGGCTGGCGTTGATTGGCGAGAAGATGGGCCATAAGGTTTATCTGGTCATCGAAAAGATGTCTGAAATCGCGATTGTGCTGGAAGAAGCTGAGCGCCTGAACGTGGTTCCTCGCCTGGGCGTGCGTGCGCGTCTGGCCTCTCAGGGATCCGGTAAGTGGCAATCCTCCGGCGGCGAAAAATCAAAATTCGGCCTGGCAGCGAAGCAGGTGCTGCAACTGGTGGAGACCCTGCGTGACGCCGGGCGTCTGGACAGTCTGCAACTGTTGCACTTCCACCTGGGATCGCAGATGGCGAACATTCGCGATATCGCGACCGGCGTGCGCGAGTCCGCGCGTTTCTATGTTGAGCTGCATAAGCTGGGCGTTAATATCCAGTGCTTCGACGTGGGCGGCGGTCTGGGCGTGGATTATGAAGGAACCCGCTCGCAGTCCGACTGTTCGGTGAACTATGGCCTGAACGAATATGCCAATAACATCATCTGGGCGATTGGCGATGCCTGCGAAGAGCATGGTTTACCGCATCCGACGGTGATTACCGAGTCTGGCCGCGCCGTCACTGCGCACCATACGGTACTGGTCTCTAACATTATCGGCGTGGAGCGTAACGAATACACGGATCCGACTGCCCCTGCTGAAGATGCGCCGCGCGCGCTGCAAAATCTCTGGGAAACCTGGCAGGAGATGCATAAGCCTGGCACCCGCCGCTCGCTGCGTGAATGGCTGCATGATAGCCAAATGGATCTGCACGATATTCATATCGGCTACTCTTCCGGCGCGTTTAGTTTGCAGGAGCGCGCCTGGGCGGAGCAACTTTATCTCAGCATGTGCCATGAAGTGCAGAAGCAACTGGACCCGCAAAACCGTGCGCATCGTCCGATTATCGACGAACTGCAAGAGCGAATGGCGGACAAAATGTACGTCAACTTCTCGCTGTTCCAGTCAATGCCGGACGCGTGGGGAATCGATCAGCTCTTCCCGGTACTGCCGCTGGAAGGGTTAGATCAGGTACCGGAACGTCGTGCCGTGCTGCTGGATATTACTTGTGATTCCGATGGCGCTATTGACCACTATATCGATGGCGACGGTATCGCCACGACGATGCCGATGCCGGAATACGATCCAGAGAATCCGCCGATGCTCGGCTTCTTTATGGTCGGCGCTTATCAGGAGATCCTCGGTAACATGCACAACCTGTTTGGCGATACTGAAGCGGTTGATGTGTTTGTTTTCCCGGATGGTAGCGTCGAGGTTGAGCTGTCGGACGAAGGCGATACCGTTGCGGATATGCTGCAATATGTGCAACTGGATCCAAAAACGCTGTTAACGCATTTCCGCGACCAGGTAAAACAGACGGATCTGGACGATGCGTTGCAGCAGCAGTTCCTTGAGGAATTTGAAGCGGGACTGTACGGTTATACTTATCTTGAAGATGAGTAATTAAGAGTATTCCGCTTGTGGGTCGATTTAATTATTTAAATCGACCCTTTTATATTTTATAAATTCTTAATTATCAGCGGTGCCGCTTCTCTATGTAATTTTATGGGCCTACAATCCCCCTAATAATTAAAAAGGGGTGTGAGTATGAGCAAATTTAAATTTAATGCCGTCATTGTTGGCTTGTTTTTGCTGTTAGGCGGCTGTTCCAGCGGAATGCAATCTAATAATGGCTCTTCATCCGACGTCGGCACCGCCTGGGGCGGCGACGTGCATTCATCGGTACAAAGCGTTTCGGTAGAACGTGCCGATCGAGAACCTGCCGAAATGGTGATAATAAATTACTCCACTCAATATCCGTCAGGTTACGATAAAGTTTATAGTATACGTATCAGCGATCTTGAATATGCTGTGCGCGACGCTAATTTTAATTCGATTCCAATTACTCGTCGCTACAACGCATCAATGGGACAATGGCAATATAGTATTCCTGCAAGATCAGGGATGAACTATCAGTTATATATTCGTAATTACAGTCATGATACCAATTACGAAATCGTCGCAACGGTTGATGGCCTGGACGTGTTGAACGGAAAAGCAGGCTCGCTGAATCATCATGGCTATATTGTTAACGCCGGCGATTCACTGGCGATTAAAGGGTTTCGCAAAGATAAACACACTGAGGCGGCATTCCAGTTCGCCGACGTAGCTGACGCTTATGCGGCCCACTCCGCGCAGGGCGATGTACGCAACATCGGCGTCATCGGCTTTGCCGCTTTTGCATTGCAGGGTAAAGCAACAAATACGCTACCGCCTTGTTCCTCACAGGCTTTCCCAGCGGACAATAACGGGTATGCGCCGCCGCCCTGCCGCAAATAAACCCGCCATCAAACGTCAAATATGCGTTACGGGAATCAGCGCTTTTCCTGCCGAGTCTGGTGGGGAAGGACTGTGTGACGCGCATAGCCGTAGGTTGCGGGAAAGAAACGACCACTCTCTGGCAGGGAAATTGTTTACCATAAACATTAGGATTTGTTTACACTACCCTCAAGTGGAGCAATTGCTGTCTACATAGGTATGTGCATGGAACAAATTTTAACCAAGCGGCGCTATTTTGATATAGGGCTGCAAATAGAAGAACTACTCTATTCAGGGGTATTTAAAGCTGGCGAGCGACTTCCGGCGGAGAGAGAACTCAGCGAGCGTTTTCAAACCAGCCGCACGACGATTCGTGAGGCGATTATTATGCTTGAGCTGAAGGGGGTGGTAGAGGTTAAGCAAGGCGCAGGCACTTACTTTATTGATAGTCTGGAAAAAATCAATCAAAAAGCGCTCTTGCCTTACTCAGACATTGGCCCCTTTGAATTGCTACAGGCCCGGCAGGTTATCGAAAGTAACATCACCGGTTTTGCCGCTACGCAAATAAGATTTAATGAGCTTAAGCAGCTTAAACGTATTATTGAGCAGCAGGAAAAGCAGATTGGCGGCGACAGCGACAAATTTGAAGAACTGGATCGTCAGTTCCACAATATCATCGCGGAATCCACGCAAAATCGTGTATTAATGAAACAATCTGCCGAGCTGTGGCGGGCTGTCAGGACCGAAAATCCGCGCTGGAAGCAGTTAAACTATAAGTATTTACATAAGAAAGAGTTAAGAATGAAATGGGTGGAAGATCACCGTAGTATCTTCCTTGCATTGCAAAAACGCGATGCTGAGCAGGCCAGACAGGCTTCGTGGACCCATCTTGAAAACAGTAAAAATGAGCTGGTAAAAATCTTCCAACAGGATGATTCGCTGGAAGATTTTGATGATTTTTTCTTCGCCACCTGACGGCTATTTTCAGGCGGATGACATTTTTGTCAGCGATTAACCGGGCCTGCCGCCAAAAACAAGCCCGGAGAGAGGGAATCAGGCTTCGTAAACGCTCAGCTTATCCCAGTCAAACTCTACGCCAATGCCGTAGGTGTCCGGTGCCACGGCGCGATAATTGTCGACCACCAGCGGATGTTTGGTATATTGATCGATCGGGAAACTGTGAACCTCCAGTCAGTCAGTCTCGAATGCGGAAACCAGTCTGACGTGTAATTCCTGCATACCGAGCGAGCATACCAAACGACCGCCATTCGTCGACAGACGCGCCGCCTTCAACCAGCCATTTTCCACAGCGGCAGTTTTTCACGTTTGCCTTTCAAATCCCAAAGGGCGATATCCACCGCAGACATCGCAAACGATGCGATGCCTCCGCGACCCACATAGTGAATATGCTATTCCATAAAGTCATAGATATCGTCAATCGCAGCGCCTCTTTCCCTGACAGTACCGGGGCAAGATCGTGATCGATCATCGCTTTAATTGCATACCCACCCTTTCCGCCGGTATAGGAATATCCGGTGCCAGTTGAACCGTCTTCCAGCGTAATCGTCGTGGTTACCAGTTCGAAATGGCTATTATGCCATGTTTCGCGTCAACTAAGACCTCGGCCAGAGGGGCTTTGAAAGCTTTTTTTCAACGTACCTAATCCGCGTCTTCATCAATTTTTTCCTGTTTCAAATCAATGGATTAATTTGCCAATTACGTCTAAAGGCGGCTCACTCCTCATCGCTTTAGCAGCGACCCGGATGATCAAAACCGTAACTGATGTTCTTAGGTTAATGTTGATGCTGATAATAAATTGAGTTCATTAATTCACTAGACAAATTATCAGGTTTGGTTTGCTGTGTTTCGGGTAATTATTGAACCAATCATGCGTGACATATACGCTTGCAGCGGGCGTGTTATTCAATAAGCTATTGTTTTTCATGTGGTTTAATGATTACGGGTTGTATGGGTGGTATGCCAATTCGTGGCCGATTTTTCTAATCAAAATCACGCTTTTGTGAATCGTAAAATTTATCCTGAGAAGTGCTTTTTGTAACTAATTGATAAATAAATTATTTTTATTCATTGGCTATTAGTCAGCATACCATGGTAAAGAATCTGGTGCCATGAGTGTGATCATATTCACGGATTTTGGTATGGTGTTTAAGCAGAATTGGTAAACAAAACAGGAGTGGGAAAAATTCATGGACACCATAGCTCGCCAGTTAGACGCCGCAAGGCACCAATTCAAAACGACTTATTCACGTCAGGGAATGGAAGCCAACATCGTACATATTGGATTTGGCGCCTTTCACCGTGGTCATCAGGCTGTTTATAACGATCTCACGAATGAGATAACCGGCAACCGCTGGGGGATTTTTGAACTGAATCTGTTCGGCGATGCGGAGCTGGTGGATGCGCTAAATGCGCAACAGGGGCTGTTTTCAGTGGTGGAAACGTCAGCCAGCGCCATCAATAGTCGCCTGGTTCGTACCATCACCGGCGCGTTGCATACGCCGAAGTCAGGTATTCAGGCGGCGATCGAGAAGCTGACTGAGCCGCAGGTAAAAATTGTTTCGTTGACGATAACGGAAAAAGGTTACTGCACCGATCCGCGGTCCAGAACGCTCGATCTCAGCCATCCGCTCATCAAACACGATCTTGCCGATCCTGAACATCCCCGGTCAGCACTCGGACTAATCGTCGAAGCGCTACGGATACGCCGCCAGCAAGGGCTTCCCCCGTTTAGTGTACTGTCGTGCGATAACATTCCGGAAAACGGTCATTTGACCAAAACGGCGATCGTTACGTTTGCCGATAATCTCGATCCGCAGCTGGCGGCCTGGATAGCGAAGCATGTCACCTTTCCTGGCACCATGGTCGATCGCATCGTGCCGGCAATGACGCCAGAGCAATTTGACATGATTAAAGACCAGATCGGTTTTGCCGATCCCTGCGGCATCGTATGCGAGGATTTCCGTCAGTGGGTTATCGAAGATAATTTCGTTGCCGGTCGTCCTGACTGGGATAAAGCAGGGGCGATGTTCGTCTCGGACGTGCTTCCCTATGAAGAAATGAAACTTCGTATGCTGAATGGCAGCCATTCGTTTCTCGCCTATAACGGCAGCCTGGCCGGATATGAGTTTATCTATCAGTGCATGGAAGACGACGCTTTTAAAACCGCCGTACATCATTTAATGACGGAAGAGCAGGCAAAATCGCTGCGCCCGAATTTGGCGGTAGATGTACATCAATATGCGCAGTTGCTCATTGAGCGATTCAGCAACCCGAATATTAAACATAAGACCGGACAGATTGCGATGGACGGTTCTCAGAAGCTGCCTCAGCGGGCCGTCGATCCTTATCTGACGCTCCAGGCGCGCGGCGTTAAGGGCAGGGCGTTGGCGACGCTGATTGCGGGCTGGCTCCATTACGTCATTAATACGCTCTCTCAGGGGCAGAGCGTGGCCGACCCGCTCAATGATACCTTCAATGCGGCTATTAAAAATAAAAACACGCGATGGGAACAAGCGCTGTCTTTGCTGCAGATAAATAGCATCTTTGGAACGCTGGCCGGCGACAACGCAGATTTTTTAAACGACATTCAGCAGGCCTTTAACCATATTGAATTACATGGCGTCACGGCCACCATTCACCGTTTATCTTCAAAGGGTTAAGTATGAAAACGCTTATCTGTAATAATCCGGGAAATATCGAATACATTGAAAGAGATATTCCTCATTTAAAAGACGATGAAGTACTGTTAAAAATTAAAGCGGTTGGTATTTGCGGCACCGATATCCATGCGTTTGCCGGCCGGCAGCCCTTTTTTGCCTATCCGCGCGTGCTGGGTCATGAAATTTGCGGCGTGGCTGAAATGTTGGGTAAATCGTGCAGCACGGCGAAGGTCGGCCAACGCTATAGCGTTATTCCCTGTATTCCTTGCGGCGCTTGCGCAGCCTGCCGGGAAGGAAAAACCAACTGCTGTGAGAACGTCTCGCTGTATGGTGTTCACCAGGACGGCGGCTTTAGCGAATATCTGGCCGTTCGTGAACAAAATCTGGTTGAACTGTCGGATAACCTCACCGACAGCGCGGGCGCGCTGGTTGAGTGTTTCGCCATCAGCGCCCATGCAGTACGCCGCGCTGACGTGAAGCCGCAGCAAAACATTTTGGTGGTCGGCGCCGGGCCGATTGGGCTGGCCGCCGCCGCGATAGCAAAAGCCAAAGGTGCTCGCGTCGCGGTAGCTGATATTGACGCCGAACGCCGTCGTCTGGTCGCCGAAAAGGTAGGCGTTGCAACGCTCGATCCGTCGTCAGACGGCTATATTGATGCGCTGAAAGCCTGTTTCTCCGGTGAATTAGCCGGCACTGTGCTTGATGCCACCGGCAATAAATCCTCCATGAGCCGCGCTGTCGATCTGATTCGTCACGGCGGAAAAATCGTCTTCATCGGGCTGTATATCGGCGAGCTCGTCATTGACGATCCGACCTTCCATAAAAAAGAGACCACGCTATTGAGCAGTCGTAACGCGACGCGGGAAGACTTCGAATGTGTCATTGAGCTAATGGCTCAGGGCGCTATTAGCGAAACAATGATGAAAAACCAGGAATTCGATTTCTATACGTTCGGCAACCAGTACCAGAAGAACGTGGTAGAAAACAAAAAATTGGTTAAAGGCGTTATCAAATTTTAATAGCGGGATAGTTATGTCAACAATATTAGTCAAAGAAAATGAATTGAAAGCGCTGGCGTTTAATAAACTCACCCAGGCGGGTCTTGACGCGCAAACGGCGCAGCAGGTAGCCGACGTTTTGGTTCATGCCGATATTACCGGCGTTCACTCCCACGGCGTTATTCGCGTAGAGCACTATTGTACCCGCCTGAACGCAGGCGGGCTCAATCCAAAAGCAACATTCAGCATCGAACAGATTTCGCCTTCTGTCGCTATTCTGGACTCTGATGATGGAATGGGACACTGCGCGCTGATAAAGGCGACAGACCACGCTATTAGTCTGGCAAGAGAGACGGGGCTGGGCTTCGTCAGCGTCAAAAATACGTCCCACTGCGGCGCGCTCTCGTGGTTTATTGAGCAGGCGACAAGCCAGGGAATGGTGGCTATCGCCATGACGCAAACGGATACCTGCGTTGCGCCGTATGGCGGCGCGGAGCGCTTTCTGGGGACTAACCCAATCGCCTTCGGCTTCCCCGTTAAAGACAGCCATCCGATGATCGTCGATATGGCGACCAGCGCCATTGCGTTTGGTAAAATTCTGCACGCCAAAGAAACCGGGAAACCAATAGGTCACGGCCTGGCGCTGGATAAAGAGGGACATATCACTACCGATCCGCATAAAATTGAAAATCTGCTGCCCTTTGGCGGGCACAAAGGTTCTGGTATTGCCCTGGCGATTGATGCGCTCACGGGCGTCCTGATGGGGGCAAACTTTAGCAACCATATTGTTCGGATGTATGGCGACTATGACAAGATGCGCAAGTTAGCGAGTCTGGTTATCGTTATTGATCCGCAGATGTTGGGCAATCCGCTGTTTTCCTCAATAATGAGCACAATGGTCAATGAGCTAAGGGCTGTAAAACCGATGCCCGGTGTTGATAAAGTGCTGGCGCCAAACGATCCGCAAATCGCCTATAAAGAAAAATGTTTAAAAGAAGGTATTCCTGTGGCTGAAGGTATTTACCAGTACCTGATTGGCTGATAATTATAATCACGACCATTATTTAGGATAACTATAGTATGCTATATGGAAATATAGAGCAGCTTACTTTATTACCTTACGTTAACCACATTATTAAAAAACTTATCATCGAAGCGGTGAAGATAGCTGAAGATCAGCCTGCTGGTAGATATGAACTTTCTTTCCCGGAGTCATTTCTTATGATAAGCGAAGGAGAAACACACTCTTCGTTAAACCGCAAAGCTGAACTTCATAAAAAATATATCGATGTTCAGATTTTACTAAGCGGTTATGAGGAGATTGGCTATTCCAACAAAATTGATACCAGGATAAAGGAGCTTGAGCATCTTCCTGATGACATCATCTTTCCTGAATGTGTCGCTAATGAGCAGTTCGTTACATTAAATCCTGGCGATTTCGCGCTTTTTTATCCCAACCAGGTCCACCGTCCGCTTTGTACGCGTGGTAAACCTGCGCCGGTTAAAAAAGCGATTGTGAAAATTCCGGCCACGGCATTTAGCGAGTCAAGCTTGCCCTGTCAGACGAAGGAATAAAGAAAGCGCCAAATGCAATTCAGGAAGAGACCTTCAAGTCATCCTGAATTACAGCCAGAATGAATAAGGTGGCACTTTTCTGACTTCAGAGCCTTTTCGCGTTGAGGCTAATCGCGGAAAGGCTTTTTACGTTCTGTAAAAAGAGGATGCGGGGTCTCCCCGGTAAATAAGTGAAAATGATACAAATCGATTTTGATGTTATTTTTGTTCAATCTGAATAATATGGTCTTTTACACGGGAAGTGATTGGCGAGGTGTTATGAATCATATTTTTAAATTAGCATTTATTTTTATTATCAATATTATATTTTTAATAAATGCTTCAGCAACAACGATGGACAAAGATAAATTTGTGGAAGCGAATGGTATCAAAATTCATTACGTTGAAGAGGGCGAGGGGCCTCCGCTGCTGTTGATTCATGGTGGTGGTCTGACGGCGAAAAGCTGGCAGGGATTAGCGAAAGAGGCATCTCGATATTTTCGCGTCATCATGCCGGACAGTCGTGGACATGGATTAACCAATAACCCGCAAGGAACGTTTAGCTATGATCTGATGACGGAAGATATGGCGGCTTTTGTTAAAGCGCTAAAGCTGGAAAAACCGCTGGTGATGGGTTACAGCGATGGCGGCATGGTCGTTCTGAAGTTAACCAGCCGATACCCGGATCTAGCGCGCGCTGCTATCGTCGGCGGCGCAACGCATCGCTTTGCTACGACCCATTACATGCAGGGGATGGAAATTTTTTATGGTAAAGGAATGCCTCAGGGGCAATTGACGGATCGCGATCTGGATAAAATGGCTTCGGATGCGCCCGGGATGGTTAAATTTTATCAGAACATGCATCATCCAGAGCAAAAAGACTACTGGCGCACGTTCCTCAAAGGTGTCTGGCCAATGTGGACAACGCCCACATCGCTGGCGGAAGAAGAGGTGAAAAAAATCCACATTCCTGTGCTATTACTGGACGGCGACCGGGATGAATTTTTCACCGTTGAAGAAGTAACGCAGCTGTACCGGCTGCTGCCTCAGGCGGAGATGACCCTCATTCCCGGTAGCGGTCACGCCATTTTCCAGACGCCAGGAAAAACACCGCTGTTTTACGCATTAGTGCTTGAGTTTTTACAGCGGCAAATCCCTAAGGCCTCTTAACTGACCGCGATGGACGTATGAGCCTACTGATTTGCGCTGGATATATATTTTTTTCGGGCGTTGTCTACTGTACCTGGCTAAACTGACTTCAATAATGCGGTCTGTCAGAGTAAACTTTGAGCCGTAAACAAATTCAAACCCTTCCTCGTCGGGCCTAACGACGCGGGAGGGTTTTTTTATATTGACTAAGAAGAGGTTTTTGCCATGAGCACCTTAGGTCATCAGTACGATAACTCACTGGTTTCTAATGCGTTTGGTTTTTTACGTCTGCCAATGAACTTCCAGCCGTATGACAGCGATGCCGACTGGGTGATCACTGGCGTACCGTTTGATATGGCAACGTCCGGTCGCGCTGGCGGCCGTCATGGCCCGGCGGCGATCCGTCAGGTGTCGACCAACCTCGCCTGGGAACATCACCGTTTCCCGTGGAATTTTGACATGCGCGAGCGCCTGAACGTCGTGGACTGCGGCGATTTGGTGTATGCGTTTGGCGATGCCCGTGAAATGAGCGAAAAATTACAGGCGCACGCTGAAAAACTGCTGTCTGCAGGCAAGCGTATGCTCTCTTTCGGCGGCGACCACTTCGTCACGCTGCCGCTGCTGCGCGCCCACGCGAAACATTTTGGCAAAATGGCGCTGGTACATTTTGATGCGCATACCGATACCTACGCTAACGGCTGCGAATTCGATCACGGCACGATGTTCTACACCGCGCCGAAAGAAGGCCTGATCGATCCGCATCATTCGGTACAGATCGGTATTCGTACTGAGTTTGACAAAGACAATGGCTTTACCGTGCTGGATGCCTGCCAGGTCAACGATCGCGGCGTGGATGATATCCTCGCTCAGGTGAAACAGATCGTCGGCGATATGCCGGTCTATCTGACCTTTGATATCGACTGTCTGGACCCGGCGTTTGCGCCTGGCACCGGTACGCCGGTGATCGGCGGTTTGACCTCCGATCGCGCCATTAAACTGGTACGCGGTCTGAAAGATCTGAACATTGTCGGTATGGATGTAGTGGAAGTCGCGCCGGCTTACGATCAGTCGGAGATCACCGCTCTGGCGGCCGCGACGCTGGCATTAGAAATGCTCTATATCCAGGCGGCGAAGAAGGGCGAGTAAGTTGTTTTGCCGGATGGCGCTGCGCTTATCCGGCCTACAGCTGATTGATGCTTGTAGGCCGGATAAGCGCTCACGCCGCCATCCGGCACTGTTCGGGGGTTATTTGATTCCGTCTGCGCTCATACGATCGCGCACATGCTGTGCGCGTGCGGCGGACGCCGGGTGATCGTCGAACATCGAGCTTTGACGACCCGCTTCCAGTTTTGCCAGTTTCTCAAAGCTGGTGGCGAGTCCTGCCGGACTGATACCGCGTTTGCGCAACAGATCGTAAGAATAATCATCCGCTTCGGACTCCTGACGCTGAGAGAACTGCGAGTTCACCAGTTTTTCGCCAAGATCGCCAAGCTGTGATTGCGACAGGCTGCCGACTACGCCTCCTGCCGATGCCGCCGCAACACGAACGGCGTTAGTGCCCAGCGCGACCTGCATCCCTTTCTTTACATGACCCAGCGCGACATGGCCCATTTCGTGGCCGATCACGGCTTCAACTTCGTTGTCGGTCATCATATCCATCAGTCCGCTGTAGACGCGGATACAACCGTTCGCCATTGCAAACGCGTTGACGTCTTTCGTCTCGTAAACCTTATAGTTCACCGGCTGGCCGTTAATGTTATCCCCCAGCGCGGCGGCAATTTTTGCCAGTCGTTTAGCGTATTCGCTGCTCGCCGGCGCGATTTTCGCTTTGCTGTCGAGCTCTTGACAGGATTGATCGCTCAACGCTTTTACCTGCGCATCGCTTAACGTATAGGCCTGAAAAGCTTCAGCGCCCGAAGAAAGCAGTCCATTAGAGTCCATATTCTGGCAACCGGTCAGCACCGTCGCCATGCCCAAAGCAAGCAGTAAAGCGCGAATTTTCATTTTTCTCTTCCATACGAATTAATATTATTTTGAAATGCGCCCGTTGCAGATGAATTAGCGCCTGGGTTAAGTATAAAGAAAAGCGTGGCAGGCAAGTTAGCTAATTGCGCAACATGCGAGCACGATCCGGAGATTTCTGAAGCGGTAAAAGGATGTTCCATGTACATGACGCGCGGCTTGGGGTAAATTGTTGGCAAATTTTCCGGCGTAGCCCAAAACGCGCTGTCGTCAAGTCGTTACGGGCATGGCCTTTCAACATCCGATCTGGAGTCAAAATGTCCTCACGTAAAGAGCTTGCCAATGCTATTCGTGCGCTGAGCATGGACGCAGTACAGAAAGCCAAATCCGGTCACCCGGGTGCCCCGATGGGTATGGCTGACATTGCCGAAGTCCTGTGGCGTGATTTCCTGAACCACAACCCGACCAACCCGTCCTGGGCCGACCGCGACCGCTTCGTGCTGTCCAATGGCCACGGCTCAATGCTGATTTACAGCCTGCTGCACCTTACCGGTTATGACCTGCCGATGTCCGAACTGCAGAATTTCCGTCAGCTACATTCAAAAACCCCGGGTCACCCGGAAGTGGGCTACACCGCTGGCGTTGAAACCACTACTGGCCCGCTGGGTCAGGGTATTGCCAACGCCGTCGGGATGGCGATTGCCGAGAAAACTCTGGCGGCGCAGTTTAATCGTCCTGGCCACGATATCGTTGACCACTTCACCTACGTCTTTATGGGCGACGGCTGCATGATGGAAGGCATTTCTCACGAAGTGTGCTCTCTGGCTGGTACTCTGAAACTGGGCAAACTGATCGCGTTCTATGATGACAACGGTATCTCTATCGATGGTCATGTTGAAGGCTGGTTCACCGATGACACCGCGAAACGTTTTGAAGCCTACGGCTGGCACGTTATCCGTGGCATTGACGGTCACGATGCCGACGCCATTAAACGCGCCACGGAAGAAGCTCGCGCCGTGACTGACAAACCGTCCCTGTTGATGTGCAAAACCATCATCGGTTTTGGTTCGCCGAACAAACAGGGTACCCACGATTCCCACGGCGCGCCGCTGGGCGACGCGGAAATCGCGCTGACCCGCGAACAGTTGGGCTGGAAATACGCGCCGTTCGAAATCCCGTCTGAAATCTACGCCCAGTGGGATGCGAAAGAAGCCGGCCAGGCGAAAGAGTCTGCATGGAATGAGAAATTCGCGGCTTATGAGAAAGCCTTCCCGCAGGAAGCTGCTGAATTCACTCGTCGTATGAAAGGCGACATGCCGGCTGACTTCGATGCGAAAGCGAATGAGTTCATCGCTAAACTGCAGGCGAATCCATCCAAAATCGCCAGCCGTAAAGCGTCCCAGAATGCCATCGAAGCCTTCGGTCCGCTGTTGCCGGAATTCCTCGGCGGCTCCGCTGACCTGGCTCCTTCTAACCTGACCCTGTGGTCCGGTTCGAAAGCGATTAACGAAGATGCCGCAGGTAACTACATTCATTACGGTGTGCGCGAATTCGGTATGACCGCTATCGCCAACGGTATCGCCCTGCACGGTGGTTTCCTGCCGTACACCTCCACCTTCCTGATGTTCGTCGAATATGCCCGTAACGCAGTGCGTATGGCAGCGTTGATGAAACAACGTCAGGTGATGGTGTACACCCACGACTCCATCGGTCTGGGCGAAGATGGCCCGACGCACCAGCCGGTCGAGCAGGTGGCAAGCCTGCGCGTAACGCCGAACATGTCCACATGGCGTCCGTGCGACCAGGTGGAATCCGCGGTGGCGTGGAAATATGGCGTAGAGCGTCAGGATGGCCCAACCGCGCTGATTCTATCCCGTCAGAACCTGGCGCAGCAGGAACGTACTGAAGAGCAACTGGCGAATATCGCCCGCGGTGGTTACGTACTGAAAGATTGTGCGGGCCAGCCGCAGATTATCTTCATTGCGACCGGTTCAGAGGTTGAGCTGGCGGTTGCCGCTTACGAAAAACTGACTGCCGAAGGCGTGAAGGCGCGCGTGGTTTCCATGCCGTCCACCGACGCGTTCGACAAGCAGGATGCGGCTTACCGTGAATCCGTGCTGCCGAAGGCGGTCTCTGCGCGTGTGGCGATTGAAGCGGGTATCGCTGACTACTGGTTCAAATACGTCGGCCTGAACGGCGCTATTGTCGGGATGACCACCTTCGGTGAATCCGCCCCGGCAGAGCTGTTGTTTGAAGAGTTTGGCTTCACGGTGGACAACGTGATCGCCAAAGCGAAAGCGCTGCTGTAATCCTTAATACGGCATAAAACGGGTCGCTTCGGCGACCCGTTTTTATTCCCCCTTTGACAACCTGCCGTTTTCCAGCCGTACCACCCGTGAAAAATGACGCTGGGTAAACGCAGCGTCATGGCTAATCGCCACGACGCTGGTTCCCCGTGCCCGGCATGTCGCCAGCCAGTGTTCAAATACGGTTAGCCAGTGGGCGTCAAAATCCCGGCTGGGTTCATCCAGCAATAACACAGGCGGCGCCATCGCCTCCAGA
This sequence comes from Salmonella sp. SG203, assembly GCF_013350575.1. NCBI lineage: Bacteria > Pseudomonadati > Pseudomonadota > Gammaproteobacteria > Enterobacterales > Enterobacteriaceae > Salmonella > Salmonella sp. SG203. Next base: position 85,235 of record NZ_SNMT01000008.1, on the reverse strand, counting down.
CTGGCGACCGCCACCATCCGGCGCTGCGCGGCGTGCAGATCAAGCGGGTGTGCCTCGGCGACGTCCGTTAGCTGGCATAACCGCAGCGCGGCCTGCGTGCGCCGTGAAATTTCCTCCGCCGATAAGCGTTGTAGTTTCAGTCCAAAAGCGACCTCTTGTGCGACATTGCTGTGGAAAATCTGGTTTTCCGCTTCCTGAAAGAGTACGCCGATAGCGGCGGCGCGTTGACGATTTTTAAGCTGCGCAATCGGCTCTCCATTAAGCGTTACCGAGCCGGAAGTGGGGAAAAGCAGGCCGGCCATAATCCGTAACAGCGTTGATTTTCCCGCGCCGTTATCGCCGGTCAACGCCAGCCATTCGCCGTCCTGCACTTCAAGCGAGATAGCGTGCAAACAGTCGGCTGCGGCATCCGGCCAGCGATAAGCGACCTGATTTAACGTCAACATAATGGGGTTAGCGCTCCGTCGCGCAATTGCCATACCCGCTGGCATCGCGTCAGAAAGGGGAAATGATTACGCTCAAAAAGCACAATGAGAGAATGACGTTCCAGCGCCCACTGTTGTAACCGTTCCAGCAGCGTCCCGGTGGCCGCTGACGTCAGCCGACTGAAGGCTTCATCAAGAACGAATAGTCTGGGCTGCATGGCAAGCGCGCTGGCAATCACTACCCGCTGCGTTTCGCCGCCGGAGAGCGTGCCGGGATGGCGATGGCGTAACGACTGGCAGTTTGTCAGGGTCAGCGCCTCGTCAATGCGCCGTAGAATTTCCGCTTCATGGAGGCCGAGATTCTCCGGGCCAAACGCCACCTCTTCCTCTACGCTAAAGGCACAGCCGGAAAGCTGTAAATAAGGCGATTGCTGCACCAACTGGATGGTGGGCGACTGTTCTACCAGCGGGAGCCGTCCGATAGGGACGCCAAGCAGTAAGCCTGTGCCGTCAATATCGCCGGGAAGATAATCCGGATACCAGCCAGCCATCAGTTGCGCCAGCGTACTTTTTCCGCTGCCGTTATCGCCGACTATTGCCACTATTCCGGGTGTTGAATAGTGGAAATCAAAACATGCCGGCGGGCGTGTCGCATCGGACGGAAGATAACGAAACTGCTCTAACGTAACCATATCCATACTCCCGCTTCCGCCAGTATTAGCAGTACCATGCCATACCGCGCAACCCGTTGTAACATGCTATCTTTCGGCGCCCACAGCGTGGTTCGGGCTCGATGCAGCCGAAACCCCCGCATATCCAACGCCGCGCCGCGTATTGTCAGATCGTTAAGCGCATTTTGCGTAAGCGGCACGATCAGCGCAGGCATCGCCCGTAGCCGCTGATACCAGCCTTCATCCAGCGGTACGCCGCGCGCGCGCTGGGCTTCATGAACGATCGTCAGTTGTCGTTTGAGCTGTTCGACGACCAGCAGTGGGCCAGCGAACAGGTAAGCGATGCCGGGCGGCAGACGTGAAGCGAACAGGGCGCGAATAAACCGCTGAACCGGCACATACTGCATCCATAGCTGCGACGTCGACACGATCGCCAGCAGACGTAGCCATAGCGTAACGGCATATACCCAGCGCTGCGGATCGCGAGGCTGCCCGCTTATCCATTCCGTTAGCCAACCGCCATGTACCAGCCATAGCCCAAACCCTAAAGACAGCATCAGCCAGGCGACATACTTCGCCCGCCGCCGCGTTGATTTCAGCGCCAGCAGACAGAGGAAGGCCGCCGCGCTATAAACCGGGAGCACGGTCTGCACAGGGAGTAGCAGCGTGGTGCAGGCCGCCAGCGCCCATAAGGTTAACGAGGTAAACGGATGCATTTAGCGTACGGCTGACATCGCAGGAAAATGCCGTGTCGTACGTAACGGTAGCTGACGCAGCAGCACCCAAACGATGATCGCCGTCAGAATTTTATCGACCAGATTAGCGCCTATGACGGTAATCGCGACCGACTCCACCAGGTTTTGGCCCATTGAATGCATCCAGGCGACGAACAAATCAGCGCCGCTGCCGGTAACGCCGCCAAAAAGCGCGGTACGAAGCGGTACGGCGACCAGCGTCACCGCTAACGTAATGACGACCCCGCTGACGATCACCTTGGGCAGGGTACGAAACCAGCCTGCGCGCGCCAGCCACCCGGCGACCAGACCGATAACCATCGCTACCGGGGCAAACGCGGCAGCGATAGGGTCGGTAAGCAGCCCCCACAGCAAATTGGTCAGAAGCCCAGTCAACATGCCGATGAACGGCCCTAACAGTACCGCGCTAATTAAGGTGCCGATCGAGTCGAGAAAAATAGGCAGCTTCAACATGCTAATAAGCTGTCCGCCAATCATATTGATGGCAATAGCGATGACAATCAGCACCAGAGACTGGCTGGAAAACGGGCGACGCGCCATAAAGTACCTCTTAAAGAGTCGTCAATTAACGGGAAGAAATATGCAGTTCGTCATAACCGGAAATGGCGCACGGTTGACGGCTGAACGTCAGCGCTGGCAGCTCGCCGATAACCAGTTCCAGCGTGGTACGCACGGTACACCCTGGCATCATATGGCCGCCGAGCATGGCCCCGTAGGGATCTGATACCGCGAGATGCAGATGCTCGCCGGTCAATTCAAGCGTGCCGTTTAGCGAGATAACTTCAAACGTGCCGGTGAGCGATGTGGTCGCCTCTTGCCCGGCATAACGCAGCGCAACATCGGCCAGACTGCCGGTACACCCTGCAATCCAGGCGGCATGTAATTGGTTCTGTTGCACAAAGGCGTGTAATTGGGAAAACACTTCCTGGCCGGGAAGCAGACGAAGCGCGTAAAAGCGCGCTGTAGAGGCGTTGTGGTGAGATACAGTCATCGTTACAGGACTCCGAGACTCGGACGTGGCGCTGATAATATAGACGCTGGCGGCAGCGCTTTCTGATATAAATCAGTATTTGTGACGCGACGATGAAAAGATCTGACGGATGTACTGGTGATTCTTAAATATGGAATAAATTGCAGCGTAAGCGGCCATGAAATGTGATGCAGGTCAGATAACTGTCTTCTTCGACTGGACAAACATTCCTTTTATTCCCCGTTTCGCTTATTCTAGCTGAAGCGTTTCAGTTAATTAAATGTTCGACAATTAACCAATCAGTCGCAGTTTGCGACAGGTGAGGTTTTACTCGACGATGAGCTGCATTACTCTGTCAGCCTCATCTGAATCGGGATAGCCTTGCAGGAGACCTATGACCGTACGCATAGCGATTAATGGCTTTGGTCGCATCGGGCGTAACGTGGTTCGTGCTTTGTATGAATCCGGACGTCGGGCGGAAATTACCGTGGTGGCCATCAACGAGCTGGCGGATGCCGCAGGCATGGCGCATTTGTTGAAATACGATACCAGCCACGGGCGTTTTGCATGGGAGGTTCGCCACGAGCGCGAGCAGCTTTTTGTCGGCGACGATGTCATTCGTATTCTGCATGAACGAACGCTGGCGGATCTGCCGTGGCGCGAACTGGGCGTGGATGTCGTGTTGGATTGTACGGGCGTATATGGCAACCGGGAGCATGGCGAGGCGCATATTGCCGCTGGCGCGAAGAAAGTGCTCTTTTCTCATCCGGGCAGCAACGATCTTGACGCCACCGTCGTTTTTGGCGTGAACCAGAACCAACTGCGTGCGGAACATCGTATTGTCTCAAACGCGTCCTGTACCACGAATTGCATAATTCCCGTCATTAAATTGTTGGATGATGCTTACGGCATCGAGTCTGGTACCGTCACGACGATCCACTCCGCGATGAACGATCAGCAGGTGATCGACGCGTATCACTCCGATCTACGGCGCACGCGCGCGGCCAGCCAGTCGATTATCCCGGTAGATACAAAACTGGCGGCAGGCATTACGCGTATATTCCCGCAGTTTAACGACCGTTTTGAGGCGATTGCGGTGCGCGTTCCAACCATTAATGTGACGGCGATCGATTTAAGCGTAACGGTGAAAAAACCAGTAAAAGCCAGTGAAGTCAACCAGTTGCTGCAAAAAGCAGCACAAGGTGCATTTCATGGTATAGTTGACTATACGGAATCACCGTTGGTCTCGATAGATTTTAACCACGACCCGCACAGCGCCATTGTTGATGGCACGCAAACCCGGGTCAGTGGCGCCCACCTGATCAAGACGCTGGTCTGGTGCGATAATGAATGGGGCTTTGCTAACAGGATGCTCGACACCACGTTAGCGATGGCCGCAGTTGGTTTCAGGCTCGACGCGTCAGCGTCGACAAAACTTTAAGCATCATTGAGAGGATTCACCATGTCTGTAATTAAGATGACCGATCTGGATCTGGCCGGGAAACGCGTTTTTATCCGTGCGGATCTGAACGTACCTGTTAAAGAAGGGAAAGTGACCAGCGACGCGCGTATCCGCGCTTCTCTGCCGACCATCGAACTGGCTCTGAAACAGGGCGCGAAAGTGATGGTAACTTCCCACCTGGGTCGTCCTACCGAAGGCGAGTACAACGAAGAATTCTCTCTGCTGCCGGTTGTTAACTACCTGAAAGACAAACTGTCTAACCCGGTTCGCCTGGTCAAAGATTACCTGGACGGCGTTGACGTGGCCGAAGGTGAGCTGGTGGTTCTGGAAAACGTTCGCTTTAACAAAGGCGAAAAGAAAGACGACGAAGCGCTGTCTAAAAAATACGCCGCCCTGTGTGACGTATTCGTGATGGACGCCTTTGGTACTGCGCACCGCGCGCAGGCTTCTACCCACGGTATCGGCAAATTTGCTGATGTTGCGTGCGCAGGCCCGCTGCTGGCCGCTGAACTGGATGCGCTGGGTAAAGCGCTGAAAGAACCGGCTCGTCCGATGGTGGCTATCGTTGGTGGTTCTAAAGTATCTACCAAACTGACCGTTCTGGATTCCCTGTCTAAAATCGCTGACCAGCTGATTGTCGGCGGCGGTATCGCCAACACCTTCGTTGCCGCTCAGGGCCACAGCGTCGGTAAATCCCTGTACGAAGCTGACCTGGTTGACGAAGCAAAACGTCTGCTGACCACTTGCGATATCCCGGTTCCGACCGATGTTCGCGTTGCCACCGAGTTCTCCGAAACCGCACCGGCGACTCTGAAATCCGTTAACGACGTGAAAGAAGACGAGCAGATCCTGGATATCGGCGATGCTTCCGCTCAGCAGCTGGCTGAAATCCTCAAGAATGCCAAAACCATTCTGTGGAACGGCCCGGTTGGCGTGTTTGAGTTCCCGAACTTCCGTAAAGGGACTGAAATCGTGGCGAATGCCATCGCTGATAGCGAAGCGTTTTCCATCGCTGGCGGCGGCGACACCCTGGCGGCAATCGACCTGTTCGGCATTGCTGACAAAATTTCCTACATTTCTACTGGCGGCGGCGCATTCCTCGAATTCGTGGAAGGTAAAGTTCTGCCAGCCGTAGCGATGCTCGAAGAGCGCGCTAAGAAGTAATCGTTACGGGCAGGGATTCCTGCCCGTTGATTTATCGCCGATCTGACATTCAGGGCGGCCCGTGTTTTTTCCCAAAGCCCGACGATACAGGACAACGAAACATGTCTAAAATTTTTGATTTCGTAAAACCAGGCGTGATCACTGGTGATGACGTACAGAAAGTGTTCCAGGTAGCAAAAGAAAACAATTTTGCTCTGCCGGCAGTTAACTGCGTGGGCACTGATTCCATCAACGCTGTTCTGGAAACCGCTGCAAAAGTTAAAGCACCGGTCATCGTTCAGTTCTCCAACGGCGGCGCGTCCTTCATCGCGGGTAAAGGCGTGAAAACTGACGTACCTCAGGGCGCGGCAATCCTGGGCGCTATCTCTGGCGCGCATCACGTTCACCAGATGGCTGAACACTACGGCGTGCCGGTTATCCTGCACACTGACCACTGCGCGAAGAAACTGCTGCCGTGGATCGACGGTCTGCTGGATGCGGGTGAAAAACACTTCGCGGCTACCGGTAAACCGCTGTTCTCTTCTCACATGATTGACCTGTCTGAAGAGTCTCTGCACGAAAACATCGAAATCTGCTCCAAATACCTGGCGCGCATGTCCAAAATTGGCATGACTCTGGAAATCGAACTGGGTTGCACCGGTGGTGAAGAAGACGGCGTGGACAACAGCCACATGGACGCTTCTGCCCTGTACACCCAGCCGGAAGACGTTGATTACGCGTACACTGAGCTGAGCAAAATCAGCCCGCGTTTCACCATTGCCGCTTCCTTCGGTAACGTACACGGCGTTTACAAGCCGGGTAACGTGGTTCTGACCCCGACCATTCTGCGTGATTCTCAGGACTATGTTTCTAAGAAACACAACCTGCCGCACAACAGCCTGAACTTCGTTTTCCACGGCGGTTCCGGTTCTACTGCTCAGGAAATCAAAGACTCCGTAAGCTACGGCGTAGTGAAAATGAACATCGATACCGATACCCAATGGGCAACCTGGGAAGGTGTTCTGAATTACTACAAAGAAAACGAAGCGTATCTGCAAGGTCAGCTGGGCAACCCGAAAGGCGAAGATCAGCCGAACAAGAAATACTATGACCCGCGCGTATGGCTGCGTGCTGGCCAGACTTCGATGATCGCTCGTCTGGAAAAAGCATTTAAAGAACTGAACGCGATTGACGTTCTGTAATATAGTCTGCTGATTGAAATGGCTTCCCTCGGGAAGCCATTTTTTTATCGTTATTTCCGGAGAGCGGCGTTAGTTAGCGCTTTCATCCGGCCAACTCACAGTGTACCTGCCTTTTTTGGGATGATGCCGAAAAATGGCATATTCCTCTGTTTTTGTTTACCTTTAAAAAGTTCTTTTCGTGAGAATGATCTCATTTGCTTGTTTTGCTATGACCAAGGAATATTGAATGGAAGATTTGAATGTTGTCGACAGCATAAATGGTGCGGGCACCTGGCTGGTACGCAACCAGGCGTTATTGCTCAGCTATGCTGTGAATATTGTTGCGGCTATCGCTATTATCATCATCGGCTTGATTGTAGCGCGCGTGATCTCCAATACGGTAAATCGTCTGATGCGTGCGCGTCATATTGATGCGACAGTAGCCGACTTTCTTTCTGCGCTGGTGCGCTATGGGGTTATCGCTTTTACGCTGATTGCGGCTCTGGGTCGCGTGGGGGTTCAAACCGCCTCGGTTATTGCCGTACTGGGCGCCGCTGGTTTAGCCGTTGGCCTGGCATTACAGGGATCGCTTTCTAACCTTGCGGCTGGGGTATTGCTGGTTATGTTCCGTCCGTTCCGCGCCGGTGAGTATGTCGATTTGGGCGGCGTTGCCGGTACGGTACTGAACGTGCAAATCTTTTCCACGACAATGCGCGCGGTAGACGGCAAAATTATTGTGATTCCGAATGGCAAAATTATCGCGGGAAATATCATCAACTATTCTCGTGAGCCGGTTCGCCGTAACGAATTCATTATTGGGGTGGCCTACGATTCGGATATCGATCAGGTGAAACAGCTGCTAACGACGATTATCGAGTCCGACGATCGTATTTTAAAAGATCGCGAAATGACGGTGCGTTTGAATGAGCTGGGCGCCTCATCAATTAATTTTGTGGTGCGTGTCTGGAGTAAAAGCAGCGACCTGCAAAATGTCTATTGGGACGTGCTGGAACGTATTAAACGTGAATTCGACGCCGCTGGTATTAGCTTCCCGTACCCGCAGATGGACGTCAATTTTAAACGCGTGAAAGATAACGCCGCGGAGTAATTTTCCTCCCGTGCTGCCTGCCGGCGCTGCGCTTATCCGCCTCCAGTATTCTCTGGTTATTGAGCGGATAAGCGTAGCCGCCATCCGTTATTCAGTCTCTTTATTAGCTTTTCTTATTAGTGATTAAAATTATCAATTTCCGCTAATAATATTCCCGCGCTATAGTCTGCCTTTAAGAAAAACAGCTCAGGGTAGTTAACGTGATATCTTATTATTTTCAAGGGTTTGCCCTTGGCGCCGCCATGATCCTTCCGCTTGGCCCGCAAAATGCGTTTGTGATGAATCAGGGAATTCGTCGCCAGTACCACCTCATGATAGCGCTGCTTTGCGCGTTAAGTGATTTAGTCCTGATTAGCGCCGGTATTTTTGGCGGTAGCGCGTTGCTGATGCAGTCGCCGTGGCTGCTGGCGCTGGTCACATGGGGCGGGGTTGCGTTCTTGTTATGGTACGGTTTTGGCGCGCTGAAAACGGCAATGAGCAGTAATCTGGAGCTGGCCAGCGCCGAGGTTATGAAGCAGGGGCGCTGGAAAATTATTGCTACGATGCTGGCGGTAACCTGGCTGAATCCGCACGTTTATCTGGATACGTTTGTCGTGTTGGGCAGTCTCGGCGGACAACTGGCTATGGAGCCAAAGCGCTGGTTTGCTCTCGGCACGATTAGCGCGTCGTTCTTATGGTTTTTTGGGTTAGCGCTACTGGCGGCCTGGCTTGCGCCTCGACTGCGTACGGCGAAAGCTCAACGCATTATCAACATTCTGGTAGGGGTGGTGATGTGGCTTATCGCCTTCCAACTGGCGCGGGAAGGCGTCGCGCATATGCACGCGCTTTTCAACTAAGCGTTGTCTGATGGACAACAGGCCGATATCCGCTAAGCTTGCCTGCATGCGCCCTGTATATCAGGGCAATGACTGCAATATGGAGGAGAGACTGTGAAGTTCAAAGTGATGGCCCTGGCGGCATTAGTGGGTTTAAGTGCAATGTCGGCGCAGGCAAGCGAATTGCCGGAAGGCCCGCACATCGTGACTTCCGGTACGGCAAGCGTCGATGCTGTGCCTGATATCGCCACCTTAGCGATTGAAGTGAACGTCGCGGCGAAGGACGCGGCGACGGCGAAGAAGCAGGCCGATGAGCGCGTGGCGCAATATCTTTCCTTCCTTGAGCAAAATCAGATTGCGAAAAAAGACATTAGCGCGGCAAATCTGCGCACGCAGCCAGATTATGATTACCAAAACGGTAAAAGCATTCTGAAAGGGTATCGCGCGGTGCGAACCGTTGAGGTGACGCTGCGTCAGTTAGATAAACTCAATTCGCTGCTGGACGGCGCGCTGAAGGCGGGTTTGAACGAGATTCGTTCGGTATCGCTGGGCGTGGCGCAACCGGACGCCTATAAAGACAAGGCCCGCAAAGCCGCCATTGATGACGCGATTCATCAGGCGCAAGCGCTGGCAGCCGGTTTTAACAGCAAATTGGGGCCGGTTTACAGCGTTCGTTACCATGTCTCTAATTATCAGCCGAGTCCGGTGGTGCGAATGATGAAAGCCGCAGATGCTGCGCCGGTATCCGCGCAGGAAACTTACGAGCAGCCGACCATTCAGTTCGACGATCAGGTCGATGTGGTATTCCAGCTTGAACCTGGAACAGGGCAGACGTCGACAACGGCCGCCAGCACGCAGTAATCTTGCCCGGCCTGGGCGCTTCCAGGCCGCGTTTTCTCCCGGTGTTCTCATTTTTTGCTCCGTATTACGCATTGAAATGAAGATTTGCTAATACGGTGAGCGTTTTGAATCGCCTTGTCGCCAGCAAAAAATAGCCAATGGCGCGTCGTTTTTTGCCGCCTGAACGCAATGATTTTGTGATGAACTTCAAAGAAGTGACGAGGGAATAATGGGTCATGCAGGCCGGATAAGACGTTCACGCCGCCATCCGGCATTCATAGAGAGGCTAATCCTGACGCAGCACCTTGTGCCCGTACTCCAGCAGCGCGTCGGTCACTTTGCGCATCATCCGGCTTTCCGGGGCAAAGCGGTGCCAGTAAAGCATCCGGCGTTGTAGCAAACCAGGCGTTAAGTTGATCAACTCGCCGCTTTCCAGCTCTTTCTCAATCTGCAGGTGAGGGATCATGCAGCAGGTCGTGCCCTGACGCGCAAGCTGTACAAACGCTTCGGATGAATTAACGATATGGCACGGCACGCTGCCGGGCGGTAGATCGAAATTCTGTTGCAAAAAGGCCTGATGCATATCATCCAGATGGTCGAACGCGACGGCGGGCGCTTTCAGCAGCGACGACCGGGTAACTCCATTGGGGAAATAGCGCTCGGCAAAAGGCTTTGACGCGACAAACAGATAGTCGAGCGCGCCCAGTTTGTCCACCAGGCAACTGGGCAGCGCCTGATGCTGGATACTCACCGCGCCCACCACCTCGCCGCGACGCAGACGTTCTTGCGTGCGCGTTTCATCTTCCACCTGTAAATTGAGACGGATAGGGGAGTCCGCCAGCACCGGCGCCAGCGCCGGAAGCAGCCAGGTCGCCAGACTGTCGGCGTTAACCGCCAGCGACAGCAGCAGCGGCGTAGAGCCGGTTTGTTCATCGCCCAGCCACTCTTCTTCCAGCAGTTCAACCTGACGCAGCAGAGCCAGTAATTTTTGCCCTTGCTCCGTAGGGCGAGGAGGAACGGTACGCACCAATAAAGGTTGTCCGAACATATTCTCAAGCTGTTTTATGCGCTGTGAGACGGCGGATTGCGTGATGCACAGCTTCTGGGCGGCGCGCTCGAATCCTCGTTCACGTATAACGGCATCCAGCGCCTGTAGTGTTCTGTAGTCCGGACGTTTCATTGTTGTGTCATGCTCCTGTTATTTTTTTCCGCACTATGACATAAATTTGCCGTCGGTACAGATGAAATCCGTAGCCTGTGTACGGACACGGAGATTTTTCCCGACAATGTTCTATAATGCGGCTGTATTTTCACACCACAGGCGAAACGATCTATGACGCAGGATGAACTGAAAAAAGCGGTAGGATGGGCGGCACTTCAGTATGTACAGCCCGGCACCATTGTGGGCGTTGGTACAGGCTCAACGGCCGCACACTTTATTGATGCGCTGGGCACAATGAAAGGCCAGATTGAAGGCGCGGTCTCCAGCTCGGACGCCTCGACTGAAAAACTCAAAGGCCTCGGTATTCACGTGTTTGATCTCAACGAAGTGGATAGCCTGGGTATCTATGTCGACGGCGCGGACGAAATCAACGGTCATATGCAGATGATCAAAGGCGGCGGCGCGGCATTAACCCGTGAGAAAATTATTGCTTCCGTGGCGGAGAAATTTATCTGTATTGCGGATGCCTCTAAACAGGTGGATATTCTTGGCAAATTCCCGTTGCCGGTCGAAGTGATTCCGATGGCGCGCAGCGCGGTCGCTCGTCAACTGGTGAAGCTGGGCGGGCGTCCGGAGTACCGTCAGAACGTGGTCACGGATAACGGCAACGTGATTCTGGATGTTTATGGTATGGAAATCCTTGATCCCATCGCGCTGGAAAACGCCATTAACGCGATTCCGGGCGTCGTGACCGTAGGGTTGTTCGCCAACCGTGGCGCCGATGTCGCACTGATCGGCACGCCGGACGGGGTGAAAACCATCGTAAAATGATCCCGCCAGGCGTATTTCCTGCCGCGTAAAAAATTCGGTCAGGGCAAATTTGGTGACATGTATCACGTTTAATCGTTTGCCCTGCCGATCCCTCCAAAGAAAAAGTTATTCCCGGTATTTTCATCTGCTATTTCCCGCTGTATGCGATTCCTTCACGACGCTGGCGCAAACGTTCATATTGCCGTGATAATTTTTTTTGATATGTTGAAGGACGGATGCAAATCCACACACAACATCAGATGGCAAAAAAAGACAGGATCGGGGAAATGGCAAAGGTATCGCTGGAGAAAGATAAAATTAAATTTCTGCTGGTTGAAGGGGTGCATCAAAAGGCGCTGGAAAGCCTTCGTGCGGCAGGTTACACCAACATTGAATATCACAAGGGCGCGCTGGACGCTGAACAGTTGAAAGCGTCCATCCGCGATGCCCACTTCATCGGTCTGCGATCCCGTACTCATCTGACAGAAGAAGTGATTAACGCCGCAGAGAAGCTGGTGGCGATTGGCTGTTTTTGCATCGGCACCAACCAGGTGGATTTAAATGCGGCGGCAAAACGCGGTATTCCGGTCTTTAACGCGCCATTCTCGAATACCCGTTCCGTGGCGGAGCTGGTGATTGGCGAGCTATTGCTGCTGCTGCGCGGCGTGCCGGAAGCGAACGCCAAAGCGCACCGCGGCGTATGGAATAAACTGGCGGCGGGATCGTTCGAAGCGCGCGGTAAAAAGCTTGGCATTATCGGTTACGGCCATATCGGAACGCAGTTGGGCATTCTGGCGGAATCGCTGGGGATGCATGTCTATTTCTATGATATTGAAAATAAACTGCCGCTTGGTAACGCAACTCAGGTGCAGCACCTGTCTGAATTGCTGAATATGAGCGATGTGGTCAGTCTGCACGTACCTGAAAACGCCTCCACCAAAAACATGATGGGCGCAAAAGAGATAGCCCTGATGAAGCCGGGTTCACTGCTGATTAACGCCGCGCGCGGTACGGTGGTGGATATCCCGGCTTTGTGCGACGCGCTGGCGACGAAACATCTGGCGGGGGCGGCTATCGACGTCTTCCCGACGGAACCGGCCACTAATAGCGATCCGTTTACCTCTCCGCTGTGCGAATTCGATAACGTGATCCTGACGCCGCATATCGGCGGCTCGACGCAGGAGGCGCAAGAAAACATCGGTCTGGAAGTCGCAGGAAAACTGATTAAGTACTCGGATAACGGCTCGACGCTGTCCGCCGTGAACTTCCCGGAAGTGTCGCTGCCGCTGCACGGCGGTCGTCGCCTGATGCACATCCACGAAAACCGCCCGGGCGTATTGACCGCGCTTAACCAGATCTTTGCCGAGCAGGGCGTTAACATTGCCGCACAGTATCTGCAAACCTCCGCCCGAATGGGGTATGTGGTAATTGATATAGAAGCCGATGGCGATGTGGCGGAGAAAGCGCTGCTGGCGATGAAGGCGATTCCGGGCACCATTCGCGCCCGTCTGCTGTACTGATCGCCCGGAGTGCCCGGTGGCGCTAACGCTTACCGGGCCTACACGAATTTTGAACCGTAGGCGGGTAAGGCGTTAATTCACCATTCCCACACTTTTGACGGCGTTACCACCGCAGGCAGCGGGATATCCCACTCTTCAACCGGCAGCTTTTCCACTAACTGGCAATCATGCGCGTAGCCCACAGGCTGGATCTTATGCTGCTGCCAGTTTTGCAACGTACGGTCATAAAATCCGCCGCCCATCCCCAGGCGCTGCCCGTCTTCGTCAAACGCGACTAACGGCGTTACCAGCACATCCAGCTTTGCCAGCGGTAATACGTCGCGGACATCAAGCCGTGGCTCCTGGATCTTTAAGCGGTTGGTCACCAGCGCACTCTGCGGATGATAGTGCAGGAACAGGAGGTTGCCAGGGCTGAAGGGATGAAGAACCGGAAGGTAGACGCGCTTGCCCGCTTGCCATAGCTGTTCTATCAGCGGCTGGGTGTCGAGTTCGCCATCAAAGGAGAGAAACACGGCGACAGTGTGCGCCATCACGACGGGAGGAAAGCTGAGCATTCGGGCGGCGGCCTGTTGACCAAAGCGGCGTTGCTGCTCTGGCGTCAGCGCGCGGCGACGTTGCCGAATCATTCGGCGGATTTCTTGTCGTGATAAAGAGAGTTCGGGAAGTTGCGTCATGGCTGTCGCCAGTCAGAAGGGGAATCTCCGAGATGCCGCCGCAGGCTGTAACCCTTGAACCCTTGGTTCAAGGTGAATGTGTCGTCACAGTTTTAAGGCTTCTCGGACGAACCGAGCATGCTCACCAACCGCGGAGCGCCACATTCTTGTGGTATGAAATATCGGCTCAGGGGACTGGCCCGCTTGCAAACATCTCAGAGAAATTCTGTTTTCACAATCACTTTACCATAGTAAAGCGAAAAGTGTTATTCAAAGTTTTGGCCCGTTTTTTCGGTTATGCGACCTTGATCAAGCAACGCCTGTTCGATGGTCTGTTGTAGCATCCGAATACGTTGTTCCATGCTCGCCGCGTAATCGCGGGTCTTCGCTTTTTCCTGAGTTAACTCATAGCTGATATTCAATGCGGCAATGAAAACCAACTGCTCAGTATTTGTGACTCTAGTGCGAACTTTCAGATCTTGCAACCGCTGATTCAGATCGTCCGCAGCCTGATTCAACGCATCCCTTTGGTCAGGCGGGCAATTCACTCGCAGTGAACGGCCAAATATTTGGATATCGACGGGTTGTGCAGACATGCCACCTTCCTGCTGATTGACTGCGCTGCCTTCGTCTCCAGACCCAGGGTCCGCGAAGGGGCGACACTATAGCTACCCTGGTGTGAAGATACAAGCCCTTTTCTGGTTCACCAGGGTCCAAAGTGGTAGCATATCATGAATATCCTCCCTTTGATGACGAATGCTTATGTCTATACAGAACGAAATGCCTGGTTACAACGAAATGAACCGGTTTTTGAATCAACAAGGGGCCGGTCTGACCCCGGCTGAAATGCATGGTTTAATCAGCGGGATGATTTGCGGCGGCAACAACGACAGCTCATGGCAGCCGCTGTTGCACGATCTGACGAACGAAGGTCTGGCCTTCGGGCATGAGCTTGCTCAGGCGCTGCGCAAAATGCACGCGGCGACCAGCGACGCGCTGGAAGACGACGGCTTTCTTTTTCAGCTTTATCTGCCTGAAGGCGACGATGTCAGCGTATTCGATCGCGCAGATGCCTTAGCCGGGTGGGTTAACCACTTTTTGCTTGGCCTCGGCGTAACGCAGCCTAAACTTGATAAAGTCACCGGCGAAACGGGTGAAGCGATTGACGACCTGCGTAATATTGCGCAGCTTGGTTATGATGAGAGCGAAGATCAGGAAGAGCTGGAGATGTCGCTCGAAGAGATCATCGAATATGTCCGTGTTGCGGCGCTGTTATGTCATGACACTTTCACGCGCCAACAGCCGACCGCGCCGGAAGTGCGTAAACCGACGCTACACTAAGAAAAAACGAAATGGAGGCCATGTCATGACTCAGCAGGAATACCAACGCCGTCGCCAGGCATTACTGGCGCAAATGCAGCCCGGCAGCGCCGCGCTGATCTTTGCCGCGCCGGAGGCGACGCGCAGCGCAGACAGTGAATATCCGTATCGCCAGAGTAGCGACTTCTGGTATTTCACCGGTTTTAACGAACCGGAAGCCGTGCTGGTACTGATTAAGAGTGATGACACCCACAACCACAGCGTTTTGTTCAACCGCGTTCGCGACCTGACGGCGGAAATCTGGTTTGGTCGCCGTTTAGGACAGGATGCCGCGCCGGAAAAACTGGGCGTTGACCGGGCGCTGGCGTTTAGCGAAATCAACCAGCAACTCTTTCAGTTGCTTAATGGTCTGGATGTGGTGTACCACGCGCAGGGCGAATATGCGTATGCCGACGAGATTGTTCTGGCTGCGCTGGAGAAGCTGCGTAAAGGCTCCCGCCAGAATCTGACCGCGCCGGCCACCATGACTGACTGGCGACCGATCGTCCATGAGATGCGCCTGTTCAAATCGCCGGAAGAGATTGCTGTCCTGCGCCGCGCCGGGGAAATTAGCGCGCTGGCGCATATCCGCGCGATGGAAAAATGCCGTCCGGGGATGTTTGAGTATCAGCTGGAAGGAGAAATTCACCACGAATTTAATCGCCACGGCGCGCGCTATCCCTCCTATAACACCATTGTCGGCAGCGGCGAAAATGGCTGTATCCTGCATTACACTGAAAACGAAAGTGAAATGCGCGACGGCGATTTAGTGCTTATCGACGCAGGTTGTGAATATAAAGGTTACGCGGGCGACATCACGCGTACTTTCCCGGTGAACGGGAAATTTACGCCAGCCCAGCGTGAAATTTATGACATCGTTCTGGAATCGCTGGAGACCAGCCTGCGACTGTTCCGTCCTGGTACCTCTATTCAGGAGGTGACCGGCGAAGTCGTGCGCATCATGATAACCGGGCTGGTGAAGCTGGGGATTTTGCAAGGAGAGGTTGATCAACTGATTGCCGAAAATGCGCATCGTCCTTTCTTTATGCATGGCTTGAGCCACTGGCTGGGGCTGGATGTTCATGATGTCGGCGTTTATGGGCCGGATCGCTCCCGCATCCTGGAGCCGGGCATGGTGCTGACCGTAGAGCCAGGCCTCTATATCGCGCCGGATGCCGACGTGCCGGAAGCGTATCGCGGCATTGGCGTTCGAATTGAAGATGACATTGTCATTACCGAAACCGGTAATGAAAACCTGACCGCTGGCGTTGTGAAGAAGGCGGATGACATTGAAGCATTAATGGCGGCGGCGCGGCAGCAATGAGCGTCATTATCGTTGGCGGCGGCATGGCAGGCGCGACGCTGGCGCTGACCATCTCTCAGTTCAGTCATGGGACGTTGCCGGTACACCTGATTGAAGCGAAAGCGCCTGAAGCCGACGGTCATCCCGGCTTTGACGCCAGAGCGATTGCGCTGGCGGCGGGCACTTGCCAGCAACTGGCGCGAATTGGCGTCTGGCAGGCGATTTCCGATTGCGCAACGGCAATCAACACCGTACACGTCAGCGATCGCGGCCATGCCGGATTTGTGACTCTCGACGCGCAGGACTACAGTCTGGCAGCGTTGGGGCACGTTGCGGAGCTGCATGATATCGGGCTGCGTCTGTTTGCGCTCTTGCGTAAAGCGCCAGGCGTTACGCTGCACTGCCCGGAGCGCGTAGCCAGCGTGTCGCGTACCCAACAGCAGGTTAACGTCACTCTGGAAAACGGCAATGTGATAGCTGGCAGCGTGCTGGTGGCGGCTAACGGTACCCACTCCGCGCTCGCGTCAGCCTGCGGCGTTGACTGGCATCAGGAGCCTTACGAACAGTTAGCGGTGATAGCGAATGTCGCGACCGCTATCCCGCATCAGGGACGCGCCTTTGAACGTTTTACTCCCAATGGCCCGCTGGCGATGTTGCCGATGTCGCATGGCCGATGTTCGCTGGTTTGGTGTCACCCGCTCGACCAGCGCGATGAGGTGCTGAGCTGGTCCGACGCGCAGTTCTGCCATGCATTGCAGGCCGCGTTCGGCTGGCGGCTGGGGCGAATTACTCAGGCCGGTAAGCGCAGCGCGTATCCGCTTGCCCTGACTACGGCGGCGAAAGTGTTTACTCACCGGACTGTCGTGGTCGGCAATGCGGCGCAGACGTTGCATCCTATCGCCGGACAAGGGTTTAATCTCGGTCTGCGTGATGTCATGAGCCTGGCGGAAACGCTGGTCGCGGCACAGGACGCGGGCGAGGATATTGGCGCCTGGCACGTGTTATCGCGCTATCAGCAGCGTCGTCAGGTTGACCGGGATACGACGATTGGCGTAACGAACGGTCTGGTCCATCTGTTTGCAAATCGTTGGGCGCCGCTGGTTATTGGGCGCAATATCGGTTTAATGGCGATGGAATTATTACCACCTGCGCGCGATGCGCTGGCACAGCGGACCTTAGGTTGGGTTGCGCGTTAAGCAGATCTGTAGGCCGGATAAGGCGAAGCCGCCATCCGGCATCGTGTTCGTAAAAATACCGGATGGCGGCTTCGCCTTATCCGGCCTACGGTTTTGATTGTTCCGGTTTCCAGGAGTAAATAGTGCAAAGTGTTGATGTAGCAATAGTTGGCGGAGGCATGGTGGGACTGGCTGTCGCCTGCGGCTTGCAGGGGAGCGGTTTGCGCGTTGCGGTACTGGATCACGTTGTCCCCCAGCCGTTGGCGAACGATGCGCCGCCTCAGCTTCGGGTGTCGGCGATTAATGCCGCCAGCGAAAAACTGCTTACCCGTCTTGGCGTATGGTCAAACATTGTGGCGCGACGGGCAAGTTGCTACCACGGTATGGAAGTCTGGGATAAAGACAGCTTTGGCCGTATTACGTTTGATGACGCAAGCATGGGATATAGCCATCTGGGGCATATTGTTGAAAACAGCGTCATTCACTACGCATTGTGGCAAAAAGCGCAGCAAGCGGCGGATATCACCTTAATGGCGCCAGCGGAGTTACAGCAGGTTGCCTGGGGAGAGAACGACGCCTTCCTGACTTTAAAAGACGGCGCGATGTTAACCGCGCGTCTGGTGATTGCCGCGGATGGCGCCAACTCCTGGCTGCGTAACAAAGCGGATATTCCCTTAACTTTCTGGGACTACCGTCACCATGCGCTGGTAGCGACTATCCGCACCGAAGAGCCGCACGGCGCGGTTGCTCGCCAGGTGTTTCATGGTGAAGGTATTCTGGCGTTTTTGCCGTTAAGCGATCCGCATCTGTGTTCCATTGTCTGGTCGCTTTCTCCGCAGGATGCGGAGCGTATGCAACAGAGCGGCGACGAGGCGTTTAACCAGGCGTTGACTATCGCCTTCGATAATCGGCTGGGCTTATGCCGCCTGGAAAGCGAACGGCAGGTTTTTCCGCTGACGGGCCGCTATGCTCGCCAGTTTGCCGCGCATCGTCTGGCGTTAGTCGGCGATGCCGCGCACACCATCCATCCGCTGGCAGGGCAAGGCGTCAACCTCGGCTTTATGGACGCGGCCGAACTGGTGGACGATCTGCGCCGGCTTCAGCGCCAGGGCAAAGACATTGGCCAACATCTTTATCTCCGTCGTTATGAGCGTAGCCGTAAACATAGCGCGGCGATGATGCTTGCCGGGATGCAAGGTTTTCGTGACCTGTTTGCCGGCGAAAACCCGGCAAAAAAATTGCTGCGCGACATCGGGCTGAAACTGGCGGATACGCTCCCCGGCGTCAAACCCCAACTGCTTCGCCAGGCAATGGGGCTAAACGACCTTCCGCAATGGCTTCGTTAAGCGTCTGACTGCACGCCAGCAAGAGTTTGAAACCCGTCACACTTTGCTTTCCCGGCTATCGCGCCGGGGGGCTTTCCTCGTTTGAAATAATCTAATTTCACCGCTTATTTCGCATTATATTTTCTAATGCCACTATTTTTTGCGAACGAGATTTTCGACATTTTTTCCACATTTAATATTAATTTATGTTGTGATAAATCGTATCAGCTTCCTTTTTATGACGGTTATTTAGCGTAATAGTGGTTTTTTGTGCTGATGGGGTTTTAGCGTTTTTTAGTCATAAGCTAATGTGATGGTAAATTCAGCCTTATGGTTTAGCGCCTGGTTCGGTGGTAAGTTCAGGAGCAAGAGAACGTTTGCGTCGGCGCAGGAAAAAGGGCGTCGATGCCAGGTTTCGTGGCGAAGATTTCCCATGAAAATGGTTGTTAGCCCCCGCTAATTCAACGAGGAAAAGATGGCCCAACAGACGCCTTTGTACGAACAACACACGCTATGCGGCGCCCGCATGGTCGATTTTCATGGCTGGATGATGCCCCTGCATTACGGCTCTCAGCTTGATGAACACCACGCTGTGCGCACCGATGCCGGGATGTTTGATGTATCGCATATGACCATTGTCGATCTTCATGGCAGCCGCACACGAGAGTTTCTACGTTATCTGCTGGCAAACGACGTCGCGAAGCTAACGAAGACGGGTAAAGCCCTCTACTCCGGTATGCTTAACGCATCGGGCGGTGTGATTGATGACCTTATCGTCTACTACTTCACTGAAGATTTCTTCCGTCTCGTTGTTAACTCCGCCACCCGCGAAAAAGACCTCTCCTGGATTACCCAACACGCTGAACCTTATGCCATCGACATTACCGTTCGTGACGACCTGTCGCTGATTGCGGTACAGGGGCCGAATGCGCAGGAAAAAGCGGCGACTCTGTTTACTGACCAACAGCGCCATGCAGTAGAAGGTATGAAGCCGTTCTTCGGCGTTCAGGCGGGCGATCTGTTTATCGCCACCACCGGTTATACCGGCGAAGCGGGCTATGAAATCGCCATGCCGAATGAAAAAGCGGCGGATTTCTGGCGTGCGCTGGTGGAGGCGGGCGTGAAGCCGTGCGGTCTTGGCGCGCGCGACACGCTGCGTCTGGAAGCTGGCATGAACCTGTACGGTCAGGAGATGGATGAAGGTATCTCTCCGCTGGCGGCTAATATGGGATGGACTATCGCCTGGGAACCTGCTGACCGCGACTTTATTGGCCGTGAGGCGCTGGAGATGCAGCGTGAAAAAGGCCATGAGCAGCTTGTCGGTCTGGTGATGACCGAGAAAGGCGTATTGCGTAATGAACTGCCGGTGCGTTTTACCGATGCGCAGGGCAATCAGCAAGAAGGCATTATCACCAGCGGGACGTTTTCCCCAACGTTGGGCTACAGCATTGCGCTGGCGCGTGTTCCGGCGGGCATCGGCGAGACGGCGATTGTACAAATTCGTAACCGTGAAATGCCGGTAAAAGTGACTAAACCTGTTTTTGTGCGTAACGGCAAAGCCGTCGCGTGATTCATCCTTTTTTGGAGATTAATTGATGAGCAACGTACCCGCAGAACTGAAATACAGCAAAGAACACGAATGGCTGCGTAAAGAAGCGGATGGCACTTACACTGTTGGCATTACTGAACACGCTCAGGAGCTGTTGGGCGATATGGTTTTTGTTGATCTGCCGGAAGTCGGCGCGACCGTAAGCGCGGGCGACGACTGCGCCGTGGCGGAGTCCGTAAAAGCGGCGTCCGACATTTATGCGCCGGTAAGCGGCGAGATCGTGGCGGTAAACGATGCGCTGAGCGACTCCCCGGAGCTGGTGAACAGCGAACCGTATGCCGGTGGCTGGATCTTTAAAATCAAAGCCAGCGATGAAAGCGAACTTGAATCGCTGCTGGATGCCACCGCGTATGAGGCATTGTTAGAAGACGAATAATGTTGTGCCGGATGGCGCTAATGCTTATCCGGCCTACTCACTGCAACGCGAATGATTTTGCGTATTCGTTTTCGCACGCGTAGGCCCGGTAAGCGTCAGCGCCACCGGGCAATTGAGTTAGAGACAATCACGATTCACTGCACGTTTCAGGAACCATCGCCCATGACACAGACGTTAAGCCAGCTTGAAAACCGCGGCGCTTTCATTGAACGCCACATCGGACCGGACGCCGCACAGCAACAAGAGATGCTGAATGCGGTTGGCGCCGAGTCGTTAAACGCGCTGACAGGTCAGATTGTGCCGAAAGACATTCAGCTCGCGACTCCGCCGCAGGTTGGCGAGGCGGCAACCGAATATGCCGCACTGGCGGAATTAAAAGCCATCGCCGGGCGTAACAAGCGCTTCACGTCGTACATTGGCATGGGCTACACCGCCGTGCAGCTACCGCCGGTTATCCTGCGCAACATGCTGGAAAATCCAGGCTGGTACACCGCTTATACCCCGTATCAACCGGAAGTCTCTCAGGGGCGTCTGGAAGCGCTGCTCAACTTCCAACAGGTGACGCTGGACCTGACGGGGCTGGACATGGCTTCCGCCTCGCTGCTGGATGAAGCGACCGCCGCCGCCGAAGCGATGGCGATGGCAAAGCGCGTCAGCAAACTGAAAAATGCCAACCGGTTCTTTGTCGCCTCTGATGTCCATCCGCAAACTCTGGACGTCGTGCGTACTCGCGCCGAAACCTTTGGCTTTGACGTCATTGTGGATGACGCGGCGAAAGCACTGGATCACCAGGATGTGTTTGGCGTGCTGTTGCAGCAGGTTGGCTCCACGGGCGAAATTCACGATTACAGCGCGCTGATTAGCGAACTCAAAGCCCGTAAAGTGATTGTCAGCGTCGCCGCCGACTTTATGGCGCTGGTGCTGCTTACCGCGCCGGGTAAACAGGGCGCGGACATTGTTTTCGGCTCTGCGCAACGCTTCGGCGTACCGATGGGGTACGGTGGCCCGCATGCGGCGTTCTTTGCCGCCAAAGACGAATTTAAACGCTCCATGCCAGGCCGTATTATCGGCGTCTCAAAAGATGCGGCGGGCAATACCGCACTGCGCATGGCGATGCAGACTCGCGAGCAGCATATCCGCCGTGAGAAAGCGAACTCCAACATTTGTACCTCGCAGGTACTGCTGGCTAACATCGCCAGTCTGTATGCCGTTTATCATGGACCGGTTGGACTGAAACGCATTGCGAATCGTATCCACCGCCTGACCGATATTCTGGCGGCAGGTCTGCAACAGAAAGGCTTAAAGCTGCGTCATGCGCACTACTTTGACACGCTGTGTGTGGAAGTAGCTGATAAAGCTGCGGTACTGGCGCGTGCGGAAGCGGCAGAGATCAATCTGCGCAGCGATATTCATAACGCGGTGGGTATTACCCTTGATGAAACCACCACCCGTGAGAATGTGGCGCAGTTGTTCAATGTTTTGCTGGGCGACAGCCACGGTCTGAACATTGAAACACTGGATAAAGACGTGGCGCTTGATAGCCGTTCCATTCAGCAAAGTATGCTGCGTGACGATGCGATTCTGACGCATCCGGTATTTAACCGTTACCACAGCGAAACCGAGATGATGCGCTATATGCACTCGCTGGAGCGTAAAGATCTGGCGCTGAACCAGGCGATGATCCCGCTGGGTTCCTGCACCATGAAGCTGAACGCCGCCGCCGAGATGATTCCTATCACCTGGCCGGAATTCGCTGAACTGCATCCGTTCTGCCCGCCGGAACAGGCCGAAGGATATCATCAGATGATTAGCCAGCTTTCTGACTGGCTGGTGAAACTCACCGGGTACGACGCCGTCTGTATGCAGCCTAACTCCGGCGCACAGGGGGAATACGCGGGGCTGCTGGCGATTCGTCACTATCACGAAAGCCGCAACGAAGGGCATCGCGATATCTGCCTGATTCCGGCCTCTGCTCACGGCACTAACCCTGCTTCTGCACATATGGCAGGAATGCAGGTGGTGGTAGTCGCCTGTGATAAGAACGGCAACATCGACCTGGACGATCTGCGGGCCAAAGCAGAACAACATGCTGCGAACCTTTCTTGCATCATGGTGACCTATCCGTCCACCCATGGCGTGTACGAAGAAACGATCCGTGAAGTGTGTGAAGTTGTGCACCAGTTCGGCGGTCAGGTTTACCTTGACGGCGCGAACATGAACGCCCAGGTCGGCATCACCTCACCGGGCTTTATTGGCGCGGACGTTTCGCACCTCAACCTGCATAAAACCTTCTGCATTCCGCACGGCGGCGGCGGCCCTGGCATGGGACCGATCGGCGTGAAAGCGCATCTGGCACCGTTCGTACCGGGTCATAGCGTGGTGCAAATCGAAGGCATGTTAACCCGTCAGGGCGCGGTTTCTGCGGCGCCGTTCGGTAGTGCCTCTATCCTGCCAATCAGCTGGATGTACATCCGCATGATGGGCGCAGAAGGCCTGAAGCAGGCAAGCCAGGTCGCGATTCTTAACGCTAACTACATTGCCAGCCGTCTGAAAGATGCCTATCCGGTACTGTATACCGGTCGCGATGGCCGTGTGGCGCACGAATGTATTCTTGATATTCGCCCATTGAAAGAAGAAACCGGCATCAGCGAGCTGGATATTGCCAAGCGTCTGATCGACTACGGTTTCCATGCGCCAACCATGTCGTTCCCGGTGGCGGGCACGCTGATGGTAGAGCCGACGGAATCTGAAGGTAAGGCTGAGCTGGATCGCTTTATCGATGCGATGCTGGCTATTCGCGCAGAGATTGACCAGGTGAAAGCGGGTGTCTGGCCGCTGGAAGATAACCCGCTGGTGAACGCGCCGCACATTCAGAGCGAACTGGTCGCCGAGTGGGCGCATCCGTACAGCCGTGAAGTTGCCGTATTCCCGGCAGGCGTGGCAGACAAATACTGGCCGACGGTGAAACGTCTGGATGATGTTTATGGCGACCGTAACCTGTTCTGCTCCTGCGTACCGATTAGCGACTACCAGTAATTTACTGATTCGACTGTTTTCTAAAGGCGCTTCGGCGCCTTTTCAGCTTGTTAATAAAGTGCGCTTTGTTTATGTCGGATGCAGTGTGAGTGCCTTATTCAGGCTACAAAGTGTTACTAATTCAATATATTACACTAAATCGTTGGCTCCTGTCAGGCAACCTGGCGTTTGTATCAGTGTATTAGCCAGAATTAAATTACCGCTTTTTTAGAGCCTAATGATTCATTGTGCATCATTTTTACCTTGCTGTTATTTAATCAAAACAACACAGTATATTTACATGTAGTTACAAATAGTTTCTCTCCGGAATCGTTATTTACCTCTCAATATAGTTACAAAAATTTCCGTATATTAAATTCATCAAGTTATTAATTTAAATTATAAATTAAAAATAAACATAAATAACGTAAATATTTATTAACTTAGCGCTTTGTTTTTTATACCTGGAGGGAATAATGAAACGATTTATATTTCTGCCATTAATGACATATTTTCTATTAATGAATGCAATGGCAGCTAACGGAGAAAATAATCCCAGTAATCTATTAGGTGCACCAGTTAATACCGCTATTTCTGGTGGTTCAGTATTGCCGGAAGGAAAGTTATTAACCGCCGTGAATAGCTCATTTCGCGATAAAGATCATCAAATCGAGGGGCACGGAAGTCCGGATGTTTACTCCCAGATATGGTTATTGAAGATTCGTTACGGTTTGACCGACAGACTGGAATTATCAACTGTGGGTTCCTATATCAATAACAAACGAGACAATCTGTCTCCTGAGCACATAGAGGGAATGGGCGACCAATCGGTGGGGGTCAATTATGCTTTAATGAGCCAGCGAAGAGGTGATCCGTTTTGGGTTACGGTAGGTGGGGCAGTATTACTACCCACCGGGCAAGATGGAGATAATCATTTGCCTGGGAATAGCGCCTGGGGAGGAAGAGTAACACTCACTTTAACAAAATTATTTACTCCTAACATTAAAGGGGATATGGGTTTTGTCTATCAGGGACCATTTGAGCGCGGTAACCAGGACGTGAAACGAGGTAACGAATTCCAGTGGAATACCCAGGTGCGGTATATGTTTAGCGATTTACCGCTGGATCTTGGTCTGGAAAGTGCCTACAGCAATAATGCCTCTGGAACGAAAAAACTGTCTAATGGCAGCGTAATTAATAACCATTCTGGAACTACCGAATGGGTTGTTGGTCCGTCATTTAATATTGCCGTCGATTCACTGAAGTTATGGTTTGGTGCCGGAGCCTTCTTCCCGGTAATGCAGGAAGCGAAGTCGCCAACCAAAATGGAAGATGTACGCTGGGAATTTAAAATAGGTAAGACCTGGTAAGACTCGTTCAAAGTGTTACCCGCCGACTGGCGGGTAACGTGCAGGAGTTAAAGCTTCTCGCCGTTGCTGGCAATCACCTCTTTGTACCAGTTGAAGCTTTTCTTACGCGAACGCGACATATCGCCCGTACCGTCATCGTGCTTGTTCACGTAGATGAAGCCGTAGCGCTTGCTGTACTGACCGGTGGTGAACGACACGCAGTCGATGCAGCCCCATGGCGTGTAGCCCATCAGGTCGACACCATCGTAAGTCACCGCTTTTTTCATCTCTTCAATATGGGCGCGCAGGTAGTCAATGCGATAGTCGTCGTTGATGCTGCCATCTTCTTCTACTTTGTCGTAAGCACCAAAACCGTTTTCGACAATAAACAGCGGCTTTTGATAGCGTTCGTACAGTTCACACAATGAATAACGCAGGCCCACCGGGTCAATCTGCCAGCCCCAGTCAGATGCTTTAACATAGGGGTTCGGTACGCTGCCTTCAAAACCGGAAATCGCATCGCCGCTACCGCCTTCGGCTTTGACCGCGTTGGTCATGTAATAACTGAAACCAAGATAATCGCAGGTGCCTTCGCGCAGCACTTCAAGATCGCCATCGTCCATTTTGATGTTAAATCCGCGGCGCTCCCACTCGTTCAACACATAGGACGGGTAGTAGCCGCGCAACTGCACATCAGTAAAGACATAGCGTTCACGCATCGACTCCTGAGCAAACATCACATCTTCTGGTTTACAGGAGAAAGGATACAGCGCGACCATCGCCAGCATACAGCCCACTTTCATCTGCGGGTTAATGCGACGTGCCGCTTTTACCGCCAGCGCGCTGGCGACAAACTGATGATGTAAGACCTGATACATGGTTTCTTCTGGATTCTCATGCTCGGTATACACCACGCCGGAACAGCAGTAGCCAAACAGCGGCGCGCGCCAGTTTCGCTGGTTGTTAATTTCGTTGAAGGTCATCCAGTATTTGACCTTATGTTTGTAGCGTTCAAACACGACTTCAGCAAAACGGACAAAGAAATCAACGACCTTACGATTGGTCCAGCCGCCGTAGTGCTGTACCAGATGTAATGGCATTTCAAAGTGGGAAAGGGTGATGACCGGTTCGATGTTGTATTTGAGTAACTCATCAAACATGTCGTCGTAGAATTTCAGACCGGCCTCGTTTGGCTGGGATTCGTCGCCATTCGGGAAGATACGCGTCCAGGCAATAGAGGTACGGAAGCATTTGAACCCCATTTCGGCGAAAAGACGGATGTCTTCTTTGTAATGTCCGTAAAAATCCACCGCCTCGTGGTTCGGATAGTATTTGCCAGCAACGACATTCTGGGTGATTTCGCGTGGCACGCCGTGTGCGCCGCCGGTTAGCACGTCGCAGATGCTGGGGCCTTTACCGTCTTTATTCCAGCCGCCTTCAACCTGGTGTGCGGCAACCGCGCCGCCCCATAAAAAATCTTTTGGCAGGGTGAGTTTTCTCATTGTTGCATAATCTCAATTTATTTAGTCTGTTATCATTCATTCTGCACCAAATGGCATGTAAAGCGTACGCAAAATTCCAGGATGCTCGCGTGTCGGGACAAGAACACATTCAGATCGTAACATCCACTTCAAGGGGCCATATTCAGGGGATAACCACATGCAGCCAAACGACATTACTTTCTTTCAACGTTTCCAGAATGACATTCTGGCAGGGCGTAAAACCATCACTATTCGTGATGCCTCCGAGTCCCACTTTAAAGCAGGCGATGTGCTACGCGTGGGACGGTTCGAAGATGATGGCTATTTTTGCACAATCGAAGTGACAGGAACGTCAACTGTGACGCTGGATACGCTGAACGAAAAACATGCGCAACAGGAAAATATGTCGCTTGATGAGCTGAAACGGGTCATTGCTGAAATCTATCCCAACCAGACGCAATTTTATGTGATTGATTTTAAATGCCTTTGATAAATATGAACGCGTGTTAGTTGAGTTTTTGTAATTAACTTATTGAATAATAAACAAAATTTAATTTTGCGAATTTATTTTAGCTAACATGTGTTCACTGGAACCATTCTCAGTTACGCTAGAGGCGCAGTTCATCGTTATGAACGTTTCTCCGGAGTAAGTTATGGTGCAAAAACCATTAATGACGCAGGGATATTCGCTGGCTGAGGAAATCGCCAACAGTATTAGCCACGGCATTGGATTGGTATTTGGTATTGTCGGCCTGGTGCTGTTGTTGGTTCAGGCGTTAGAGGCGAATGCGGGTATGACGGCTATCGCCAGCTACAGTTTATATGGCGGGAGCATGATCCTGCTTTTTCTTGCCTCAACGCTTTATCATGCCATTCCTCATCAGCGGGCAAAAATCTGGTTAAAGAAATTTGATCACTGCGCTATCTATCTGCTCATTGCCGGAACCTATACGCCATTTCTGCTGGTAGGTCTGGATTCGCCGCTGGCGCGCGGACTAATGATTGTGATCTGGAGCCTGGCGCTATTCGGTATCCTCTTCAAGTTGACGATTGCGCACCGATTTAAAGTGCTTTCACTGGTTACGTATCTGGCAATGGGCTGGCTGTCGCTGATAGTGGTTTATCAGTTGGCGATTAAGCTGGCGATAGGCGGCGTGACGCTGCTGGCGGTAGGTGGCGTCGTTTACTCGCTGGGCGTAATTTTCTATGTTTGCAAACGCATACCTTATAACCACGCCATCTGGCATGGCTTTGTGCTGGGCGGCAGCGTGTGCCACTTCCTGGCCATCTATTTGTATGTGGGACAGGCGTAATTCCCGGATGCCCGTGCCGGATGGCGGCGCTGTCGTACCTTATCCGGCCTACGAGAGCAGCACGTGCGAGCCTGATGGCGTTGCGCTATCAGGCTATCCGGCTTTTAACGTGATATCACTCTTCCAGCGAGTAGGGCAGCGGGACGATATGCAGGGTGTTGGCATCGTCGCGAACACGGAAGACGCTTTCGGCTTCTAAATCGTTATTCATGACGGCCTGAACCAGTAACTGACCATCGTCCAACTGCGTCGCCGCCAGAATAGCGCCGGTACGACGCCAGTTCTCGCCCATCTGTAGCTCCAGATCTTCTCCTGCTTCCGGTACCCGGCTGGCTTTGCCCGCCAGCAACCAAAGCGCGCGTTTATTGGCGCCGCGGAATTTTGCCCGTGCGACCATCTCCTGTCCGGTGTAGCAGCCTTTCTTGAAGCTGATACCGCCCAGCGCCTGTAGGTTAGTCGCCTGGGGGATAAATTGACCGCTGTTCGCCGCGTCAATCACCGGAATGCCTGCTTCAATATCCAATGCCAGCCACTGTTGGCTGTTATTCAGTTCGGCTTCGCCATGCAACTTCTCCGTTAACATGTTGGCCGTCGCGACATCGGTGACAAGCAGGAATCGTTCCGCAGGATGTTCAAACCATAGCAGCGTGGAGGCGCCGTCTCTGACCACCTGATTTTCGCTATTGGGCAGTACGCTAAAGACATTAGCCAGCGCCGCGCGGGCCTGAAAACCTGCCACGCCAAGCAATACGCGTTCGTCATCCGGCGCGATGACCACTTTGGAAAATACGGCGTACTTTTTCAGCTCCGTTAATTGCGCTTCAAGCACGCTACGGCGTTCAATCCAGGCGAAACCGTCGCGCTCACGGAACAGGCGCAGAGTGCTCCACATCTTACCTTTAGCATCGCAGTGGGCGGCGAGAAGGTGTTGCTGTTCAGTCATCTGGCTTACGTCAGCGGTGACCTGGCCCTGAATATACTTTTCACTGTCTACGCCGGTAATGGTCGACAGCGCCCAGTCGTCAAGCGCGATCAGCGTCAGCGGCAGGCGGGCTGACGATGAAGGATGACGTGGTGGAAAGGAGATAAAAGCCATAAATAATGTCCTGGTTAGCTGCAACAATAATGGTTAATGGTAAAAGAGCCATCGGTCATTGCAAGTGCTTTAAATAGCCCATTGAGAGCGGATTGATCGTTTTGCGAGGCGGTATCCAAAATGGATGAACATATTGATTCCCAGCCTTTTATTTCGCGATCGCGTTCCAGATTACTGAGATTCCCGTAAAACAACGCCAAAAACACGTTACAATAGCCCGGTACTTCATTTTCGCGAGGCAGGAAGAACATGGATATTCACAATAAAGCACGTATTCACTGGGCATGTCGTCGCGGTATGCGCGAACTTGATATTTCCATCATGCCGTTTTTTGAACATGAGTACGATAGTTTAAGTGATGAAGAAAAGCGTATTTTTGTCCGTTTGTTGCAGAGTGATGACCCGGATTTATTTAACTGGTTAATGAATCACGGTAAACCGGCTGACGCTGAACTGGAACAGATGGTCCGACTCATTCAGACACGGAATCGGGAACGTGGTCCTGTGGCAATCTGATTTACGCGTCTCATGGCGCGCTCAGTGGATCTCATTGCTCATTCATGGGCTGGTTTCTGCGGTGATTTTATTGATGCCCTGGCCGCTGAGTTATACCCCGTTATGGATGATACTACTGTCGCTGGTCGTGTTTGACTGTGTACGTAGCCAGCGCAGGATTAATACCTGCCAGGGAGAGATCAAGCTACTCATGGACGGGCGCTTACGCTGGCAGGGGCAGGACTGGACGCTCTTGCGTCCGCCCTGGTTACTGAAGAGCGGGATGGTGTTGCGTTTACGCGCAGAGTCTGGACGTCATCAGCATTTATGGCTGGCGGCGGATAGCATGGAAGAAGCGGAATGGCGTGAGTTGCGTCGGATACTGTTACAGCAGCCGATATCAGGCCAACACTGACGGAACGGCGTAAACGCGGTTCCGTCGAGAGGGAAGTACAGCGAGTAAGGTTTCAGGCGTAGTGTTCGGCCATTTCGCCGAGAATTTGTTCACACCAGGTCTGTATACGCTCATCGCTGAGATCGTACTGGTTCGTTTCATCCAGCGCCAGGCCGACAAACAGTTGCCCATCCGCAATGACCGGTTTATTGCTGGTAAATTCGTAGCCTTCTGTGGGCCAGTAGCCGACAAATTTAACGCCTTTGAGGGCAAGTTTGTCATGCAACATACCCAGCGCATCCAGGAACCATTCACCGTAGCCGAGCTGGTCGCCCATACCGTAAAGCGCAACGATTTTGCCTTCCAGATTGAGATCGTCCAGTTGCTCCCAGACGGCTTCCCAGTCCTCCTGAATTTCGCCAAAATCCCAGGTGGGGATGCCTAAAATGAGCACGTCGTACTGCTCCATTAAGGCGGGGGCGTCATCCTTGAGGTTATGTAATGTCACCAGCTCCGGGCCGAGAATATCGCGAATTTTCTCTGCGGCCATCTCGGTGTAGCACGTGCTGGAACCGTAAAAAAGACCCATGTTCATTACGTTACATCTCGATTCTGCTATAGCGTTGCGGGTAGTGTAACAGAATCGCTGCATTCACGGCACAATGAGGCATAATGCACCCAAAGTCAGCGTGAAGTGGGGAGCGCGAATGGAACAGGATTTAGCGCGTATTGAGCAGTTTCTGGATGCCCTGTGGCTGGAACGAAATCTGGCGGAAAATACATTAAGCGCGTATCGTCGCGATTTATCGATGGTCGTTGCGTGGTTGCATCATCGCGGAAAAACGCTTGCGACGGCGCAGGCTGATGATTTACAAACGCTATTGGCTGAACGGGTGGAGGGCGGATACAAAGCGACCAGCTCCGCACGCCTGTTAAGCGCTATGCGGCGCTTTTTCCAGCATCTGTACCGTGAAAAGTATCGTGAGGATGATCCGAGCGCGCAGTTGGCCTCGCCTAAGCTTCCGCAGCGTTTACCGAAAGACCTTAGCGAGGCGCAGGTTGAACTGCTCTTGCAGGCGCCGCTTATTGATCAACCTTTGGAGTTGCGCGATAAAGCTATGTTGGAAGTGCTGTATGCCACCGGTTTGCGCGTGTCGGAACTGGTGGGGCTGACAATGAGCGATATCAGTCTGCGGCAGGGCGTGGTGCGGGTTATCGGTAAAGGCAATAAAGAGCGGTTGGTGCCGTTAGGCGAAGAAGCGGTATATTGGCTGGAAACGTATCTGGAGCATGGGCGTCCCTGGTTACTCAATGGCGTATCGATTGACGTATTATTCCCCAGTCAGCGTGCGCAGCAGATGACGCGGCAGACCTTCTGGCACCGTATTAAACATTATGCGGTACTGGCTGGAATCGATAGCGAAAAACTGTCGCCGCATGTTTTACGTCACGCTTTCGCCACGCATTTGCTGAATCACGGCGCCGACTTGCGCGTTGTACAAATGCTACTTGGGCATAGCGATCTTTCGACGACACAAATTTATACGCATGTCGCAACGGAGCGTTTGCGTCAACTTCATCAACAGCACCATCCGCGGGCATGAGTGCTGACAGGAAAGGATAGTTTATGAAAAAGCGTTTTATGATGTTCACTTTACTGGCGGCGGCGTTTTCAGGCGTGGCCCATGCGGATGATGCGGCTATCCGTCAGTCGCTGGCTAAGCTGGGCGTTCAGAGTACGGAAATTCAGGCCTCGCCAGTGGCAGGGATGAAAACCGTCCTCACTCACAGCGGCGTACTGTACGTCACTGATGACGGCAAACATATTATTCAAGGGCCGATGTATGACGTGAGCGGCGCGCATCCGGTAAACGTGACGAACAAACTGCTGATGAGCCAGCTAAATGCGCTGGAAAAAGAGATGATCGTCTATAAAGCGCCGGATGAGAAACATGTCATTACTGTTTTTACCGATATCACCTGCGGCTATTGTCATAAGCTACATGAAGAGATGAAAGATTATAACGCGCTGGGGATCACGGTACGTTATCTGGCCTTCCCGCGCCAGGGGCTGGAAAGCCAGGCGGAGCAGGATATGAAATCTATCTGGTGCGCCAAAGACAAAAACAAAGCGTTTGATGACGCCATGGCAGGTAAGGGCGTGAAACCGGCAAGCTGTGACGTGAACATTGCTGATCATTATGCGTTGGGCGTGCAGTTGGGCGTTAGCGGTACGCCAGCCATTGTATTGAGTAACGGCTATGTGGTGCCTGGCTATCAGGGACCGAAAGAGATGAAAGCGTTTCTTGATGAGCATCAAAAACAGACCAGTGGTAAATAATACGCGTGAAACAACAGAGACAACTTCGTCGGCGCGAGGCTGATGAGACGGCGGAACTCCCCGCCGATCTTCCTCCATTACTACGACGTCTATATGCCAGCCGGGGCGTTCGTAGCGCCCGCGAACTGGAGCGCAGCGTGAAAGGAATGCTGCCCTGGCAACAGCTCAGCGGCATAGATAACGCGGTGGAGATCCTCTACAACGCCTTTCGCGAAGGTACCCGCATTATTGTTGTTGGCGATTTTGACGCCGACGGCGCGACCAGTACTGCGCTAAGCGTATTGGGAATGCGTGCGTTGGGATGTGACAACATCAGTTATCTGGTGCCTAATCGCTTTGAGGACGGCTACGGTTTAAGCTCGGAAGTGGTCGATCAGGCGAAGGCGCGCGGCGCGCAGCTTATCGTCACCGTAGACAACGGCATTTCATCCCACGCCGGCGTAGCGCATGCAAAGACGTTGGGGATTCCGGTGATCGTGACCGATCACCACCTGCCAGGCGACACGTTGCCGGATGCCGAAGCGATTATTAATCCCAATCTGCGCGACTGCGAATTCCCGTCTAAGTCGCTGGCGGGCGTCGGCGTGGCGTTTTACCTGATGCTGGCGTTGCGAACATTTTTGCGCGACAAAGGATGGTTCGACGAGCGCAACATCGCGCCGCCGAATCTGGCGGAGCTGCTGGATTTAGTGGCGTTGGGTACGGTAGCAGACGTTGTGCCGCTGGACGCCAACAACCGTATTCTGACCTGGCAAGGGCTAAGTCGTATTCGTGCCGGGAAATGCCGTCCGGGAATTAAAGCGTTGCTGGAGATATCGAATCGCGATCCGCAGCAGCTTGCCGCCAGTGATTTAGGCTTCGCGTTGGGGCCTCGCCTGAATGCCGCCGGCAGGCTGGATGATATGTCCGTTGGCGTGGCGTTACTGTTGTGCGATAACCTCGGCGAAGCGCGTGTTCTGGCCAGCGAGCTGGATGCGCTTAACCAGACGCGCAAAGAAATAGAGCAGGGGATGCAGGCGGAAGCGCTTATCCTGTGCGAAAAGCTTGAGCGCAGTAGTGAAACGCTTCCGGGCGGTCTGGCGATGTACCATCCTGAATGGCATCAGGGCGTGGTCGGAATTCTGGCGTCGCGCATTAAAGAACGTTTTCACCGCCCGGTGATCGCCTTTGCACCTGCGGGCGACGGCACGCTAAAAGGCTCAGGCCGTTCGATTCAGGGGTTGCATATGCGCGATGCGCTGGAAAGGCTGGATACCCTTTACCCTGATCTGATGATCAAGTTCGGCGGTCATGCGATGGCGGCGGGATTGTCGCTGGAAGAGCATAAATTCGAGCAGTTTCAGCAACGTTTTGGCGAGCTGGTGACGGAATGGCTCGATCCTGCCCTGTTGCAAGGCGAGGTGATCTCCGATGGTCCATTAAGCGCGGCGGAGATGTCTATGGAAGTGGCGCAACTGTTGCGGAATGCCGGACCGTGGGGGCAAATGTTCCCGGAACCGTTATTCGATGGTCGTTTCCGTCTGCTACAGCAGCGTCTGGTGGGCGAGCGTCACCTCAAGGTGATGGTGGAGCCTGTCGGCGGCGGCCCGCTGTTGGATGGCATCGCATTTAATATTGATACGACCTGTTGGCCGGATAACGGCGTGCGGGAGGTAGAACTGGCTTATAAACTGGACATTAACGAGTTTCGCGGCAACCGTAGTTTACAGATTATTATCGATGATATTTGGCCGCTATGATCGGGGCGATTTAACAACACTTTCGCTGTAATTAAGGGGCGAAATCCGCTAATATTTCGCCCTTATAACCGCATTTTGACAAGTCAAATAAAAGAAATCAGACCATGTTTGAAATTAACCCGGTGAATAACCGCATTCAGGACCTCACGGAACGCACCAACGTTCTTAGGGGGTATCTTTGACTACGATGCTAAGAAAGAGCGTCTGGAAGAAGTAAACGCCGAGCTGGAACAGCCGGATGTCTGGAACGAACCTGAGCGCGCGCAGGCGCTGGGAAAAGAGCGTTCATCGCTCGAAGCGATCGTCGATACGCTTGATCAAATGACTCAGGGGCTGGACGACGTTTCCGGGCTGCTGGAACTGGCGGTAGAAGCTGACGACGAAGAGACGTTTAACGAAGCCGTCGCGGAGCTGAATACGCTGGAAGAGAAGCTGGCGCAGTTGGAATTCCGTCGGATGTTCTCCGGCGAGTACGATAGCGCCGATTGCTATCTCGATATTCAGGCCGGTTCCGGTGGTACTGAAGCGCAGGACTGGGCCAGCATGTTGCTGCGTATGTATCTGCGTTGGGCGGAAGCGCGCGGCTTTAAGACGGAAGTCATTGAAGAGTCGGAAGGGGAAGTCGCCGGCATTAAGTCCGCGACTATCAAAATCTCCGGCGAATATGCCTATGGCTGGCTGCGCACTGAAACCGGCGTACATCGTCTGGTGCGTAAAAGTCCGTTTGACTCCGGCGGTCGCCGTCATACCTCGTTTAGCTCCGCGTTTGTGTACCCGGAAGTGGACGACGATATCGATATCGACATTAACCCGGCGGATCTGCGTATCGACGTCTATCGCGCGTCTGGCGCAGGCGGTCAGCACGTTAACCGTACGGAATCCGCAGTGCGTATCACCCATATTCCCACCGGGATCGTGACGCAGTGCCAGAACGACCGTTCGCAGCACAAAAACAAAGACCAGGCCATGAAGCAGATGAAAGCGAAGCTTTATGAACTGGAGATGCAGAAAAAGAACGCTGAAAAACAGGCGATGGAAGACACTAAGTCCGATATCGGCTGGGGAAGCCAGATTCGTTCCTATGTCCTGGACGATTCCCGCATTAAAGACCTGCGTACTGGGGTGGAAACCCGCAATACACAGGCGGTACTGGACGGTAGTCTGGATCAATTTATCGAAGCAAGTTTGAAAGCAGGGCTATGAGGAATCAACATGTCTGAACAAAACGCACAGGGCGCTGACGAGGTAGTCGATCTTAACAATGAAATGAAGGCACGTCGCGAGAAGCTGGCTGCACTGCGTGAGCAGGGTATCCCGTTCCCGAACGATTTCCGTCGTGACCGTACCTCAGACCAACTGCACGCAGAGTTTGACGCGAAAGAAGCTGAAGAACTGGAAGCGCTGAATATTGAAGTGTCCGTCGCGGGCCGTATGATGACTCGCCGTATTATGGGTAAAGCCTCTTTTGTTACCCTGCAAGACGTAGGCGGCCGCATTCAGCTGTATGTGGCGCGCGATGATCTGCCGGAAGGCGTTTACAACGAGCAGTTCAAGAAGTGGGATCTTGGCGATATCCTCGGCGCGAAAGGTAAGCTGTTCAAAACCAAAACCGGCGAGTTGTCTATCCACTGCACCGAACTGCGCCTGCTGACGAAAGCGCTGCGTCCGTTGCCGGATAAATTCCACGGCCTGCAGGACCAGGAAGCGCGCTATCGCCAGCGTTATCTGGATCTCATCTCTAACGATGAATCCCGTAACACCTTCAAAACCCGTTCGAAGATCCTGGCCGGTATTCGCCAGTTTATGGTTGCTCGCGGCTTTATGGAAGTCGAAACGCCGATGATGCAGGTGATCCCAGGCGGCGCGTCTGCCCGTCCGTTTATCACCCATCACAACGCGCTGGATCTGGACATGTACCTGCGTATCGCGCCGGAACTGTACCTCAAGCGTCTGGTGGTTGGCGGCTTCGAACGCGTATTCGAAATTAACCGTAACTTCCGTAACGAAGGCATCTCCGTGCGCCATAATCCTGAGTTCACCATGATGGAACTCTATATGGCGTATGCGGACTACAAAGACCTGATCGAGCTGACTGAGTCTCTGTTCCGTACGCTGGCGCAGGATGTTCTGGGCACCACCCAGGTTCCGTACGGTGATGAAGTGTTTGACTTCGGTAAGCCGTTCGAAAAACTGACCATGCGTGAAGCGATCAAGAAATATCGTCCGGAAACGGATATGGCTGATCTGGACAACTTCGACTCCGCGAAGGCGATTGCTGAAAGCATCGGCATTCACGTCGAGAAGAGCTGGGGTCTGGGCCGTATCGTCACCGAGATCTTTGACGAAGTCGCTGAAGCGCATCTGATTCAGCCGACCTTCATCACCGAATATCCGGCTGAAGTGTCTCCGCTGGCGCGTCGTAATGATGTGAACCCGGAAATCACTGACCGCTTCGAGTTCTTTATCGGCGGTCGTGAAATCGGTAATGGCTTTAGCGAGTTGAACGATGCGGAAGACCAGGCGCAGCGTTTCCTGGATCAGGTTAATGCAAAAGCGGCGGGCGACGACGAAGCCATGTTCTACGACGAAGACTACGTGACGGCGCTGGAACACGGTTTACCGCCGACAGCGGGTCTGGGAATTGGTATCGACCGTATGGTGATGCTGTTTACTAACAGCCACACGATTCGCGACGTTATTCTGTTCCCGGCGATGCGTCCGGTGAAATAAGATGTAAATTGCCGGATGGGGCATTAGCCGCCATCCGGCATCTCTTCGTTCAGACGTAGCGCCATCAGGCAATTTTTAACGCTGGCAGTAATTGAGCAGTCGTTCACGCGCTTGTTCGTCTGACGCTTGCATGACCATCCACGGGCTAAATGCCCACGGCGTAGCGAGAAGGCTTTTCCATACGCTTTTAAATTCGCTCCACTGATAGTCCATCACCTCTTCGCTGTTAACCTGTAACACACTGGTTGCCCGCGCGGCAAATACCGGACAGACTTCATTTTCCACAATACCGTTTGGATCTGTCGCCCGATAGCTGAAGTGCAGATAGACGGGGGTGAGATCGGTAATTTCCACGCCGAGTTCGAACCGACAACGGCGGATGATCGCCTCTTCGGTGGTTTCGTCTTGTTGCGGATGACCGCAAACCGAATTCGTCCACACGCCTGGCCAGGCTTTCTTGCTCAGCGACCGTCGTGTTACCAGCAACTGACCATCTTCGTTAAATAGCCAGCAGGAGAAAGCCAGATGCAAAGGCGTATTAAGCGTATGAGCCGCGTACTTTTCCAGTGTGCCGGAAGGCTTATCCTGCTCATCCAATAAAACGACATGTTCCTCAGTCATGAAAGCTCCTGAAAATTAAAATGACCCGGCAGCATGGCCAGGCCATATACTCAGACGATCAGCGTAGCGCATAACAGAAAGAAAGGCATTACCAAAACAGGCCCTGACAGAACGCAGACGAGCACCATTGTGCCGTGAGTCGATATTATGCTGGCATATCGGATATTCGCGGCATCATCATCCGCGCGGACCCTTTCCGGCGTCAATGGATTGGGCATACGGCATTTGGCTGCTATCATAAGGCGTCTGTCAATAGAGTGAGGAATGGTTTTGAGCGCAGGACGCCTGAACAAAAATAGCCTGGGTATTGCGGTGCTGTTATGCACAGGGCTGCTGCTGGCGGGGTGTTCCAGTAATTCCGGCTCAGGAACGTATTCCGGCTCCGTCTATACCGTTAAGCGCGGCGATACGTTGTATCGTATATCGCGCGCCACGGGAACCAGCGTGAAAGAACTGGCCCGACTGAATGGCATTTCTCCGCCTTATACTATTGAGGTGGGGCAGCGAATTAAAGTGCGCGACAGTGCAAAGAGTAGCAGTTCAACACGCAAAACCAGCAATAAAACAGCAACAAAAACTGCTGCGGTCAGACCGTCATCTTCGGTGCCAAAATCCTCCTGGCCGCCGGTGGGGCAGCGTTGTTGGGTATGGCCTGCTAACGGTAAAGTGATTTTACCTTATTCCACCGCGGAGGGCGGAAATAAGGGGATCGATATTGCGGGCGCGCGCGGAACGCCTGTTTATGCGGCGGGAGCGGGTAAAGTTGTCTATGTCGGGAATCAGCTGCGCGGTTACGGCAATCTCATCATGATTAAGCACAATGAAGATTACATTACGGCTTACGCTCATAATGACACCATGCTGGTTAATAATGGACAAAGCGTTAAAGCGGGGCAAAAAATCGCTACGATGGGCAGCACGGATGCCGCATCCGTAAGACTACACTTCCAGATTCGCTATCGGGCGACGGCCATCGATCCGCTGCGTTATCTGCCGCCGCAGGGGAGTAAACCGAAGTGCTGACGGCGAATTAATCGCCAGTCAGCCAGTAAGTCTCTTGCCAACCAGAGCGTA
This sequence comes from Salmonella sp. SG203, assembly GCF_013350575.1. Classification (NCBI taxonomy): domain Bacteria; kingdom Pseudomonadati; phylum Pseudomonadota; class Gammaproteobacteria; order Enterobacterales; family Enterobacteriaceae; genus Salmonella; species Salmonella sp. SG203. The sequence continues at coordinate 46,925 of NZ_SNMT01000008.1, read as the reverse complement.
AGGTTTATAATGCCTTACGCATCTCAAAGCGGGCGTAGTTCAATGGTAGAACGAGAGCTTCCCAAGCTCTATACGAGGGTTCGATTCCCTTCGCCCGCTCCAAACTCAAGTCTCCTGAAGTCTACCCAACTCAATTTTCCCTTGATAAATCAGCAGTTATAGCATTCTATTAGTCTATTGAACTCAATAATACTCCCCCAGGGTCAAGCTCAATGTGGGGGTTTGGATGGGGGTATAATTGTCCCCCCTGCTGAGAGGTACCCCCAATGAAGCTGACTGCTCGTCAGGTTGAAACTGCGAAACCCAAAGAGAAGCCCTACAAACTGGCCGATGGTGGTGGGCTTTACCTGCTGGTTAATCCCAACGGTAAAAGATACTGGCGTCTCAAATACCGTTCGTTAGGTAAAGAGAAGCTGCTCGCTATTGGCGTTTATCCCGATGTTTCTTTAGCTGAAGCCCGAAGTAAGCGTGAGGATGCTAAAAGAACATTAGCGGCTGGCAACGATCCCTCTCTTGAACGAAAAATTGAGAAACTTAGTCGTCAACAAGACGCTGAAAACTCGTTTGAGGCTATCACACGGGAGTGGTATCAGCGTCGCTATGACCGCTGGTCTGTCTCTTACCGTGAAGAGATGCTGAGAACCTTTGAAAAGGATGTGTTTCCTTATATCGGTCACCGGCCAATCAAAGATATCAAGCCGATGGAGTTGCTTGCAGTTCTTTCCAAGATAGAAGCACGAGGGGCAACTGAGAAGGTCCGTAAGGTTCGCCAGCGCTGTGGAGAGGTCTGGAAGTATGCTGTTGTGACTGGCAGGGCCGAGTACAATCCAGCACCTGATCTAGCCAGCGCCGTGAGTCCTCATGAGAAAGAGCACTATGCTTTTTTAACCCAGGATGAATTGCCAGAGTTTCTTCGGACTATGAACACCTATGCCGGTAGTGTGCTTGTTAAGATTGCGATGCAATTGCTTATTTTAACGGGAGTAAGGCCTGGGGAGTTGAGGCAAGCGGAGTGGCAGGAATTTGATTTTGAGAAAAAGGTTTGGAATGTACCAGCGGAACGCATGAAAATGCGCCGCCCTCATCTGGTTCCATTATCAAGACAGGCAGTTGACCTGCTTAATCAGCTTAAACCCATGACGGGAGCAGGAGCGTTGTTGTTCCCTGGACGTAATGATCCTAAGAAACCGATGAGTGATATGGCATTGACTGTGTTGGTCAGGCGTATCGGCTATGCAGGACGCGTTACAGGGCACGGATTCCGCCACACGATGAGTACCATTTTGCATGAGCAGGGATTCAACTCGGCCTGGATTGAGTTACAACTGGCTCACGTCGATAAGAACTCAATTCGTGGAACGTATAACCATGCTCAATATCTGGAGGGGAGGAAGGAGATGATGCAGTGGTATGGGGATTATGTCGAAGCGTGTTTAACTAAGTTTGTATAAGTCTGAGAATAGGGAAAACGAGTTTTTGATGTCTTCCCTTTTTCTAAGGTCATTATTGTTCATGGCTGTATAAAAAAACAGTATATTAAACAGTGCATTAGATCACTAAATATGATTCTATAATTTTATTTTTTTTGATTTTCGTGATACATATCGCCTTAAATTGTTTCATTTGCATCCACTAAATCAGCTGGATAACAATTGGAATTTTTAGCTATTGTAGGAGAATGAGGTGGCTAAAAATAAAGCGGTAAATGCTGGGGTAGATGCCTTAACTGGTTTCGAGTTTCAAAGAAACTGTGCATTATATCTTTTGTTAGATAATTTTAATTCTTTCATTGACAAAAACTTCTTTATTTGTATTGAACATCATGATGATTTTCTTTTTTGCTATAAAACTGACTGTTTAGCTTATATTAACGAGATATATGCCTACCAAGCAAAAAAACTTAGCGGAAAAATATGGACTATCGATGCTAGATTTTCTGAGATGGTATCTAAAATTCTATTAGTTGGGGATAATCTTAAAAATGACTCTTTCGAAAAAAGTGAGGATTATAGGCATCAGTTAACATTTATATCAAATACAGAAATAGAGTTAAAATACTCGCCTCTGAAGAAGTTAAAAGCTGAAGGTGCTACTGAGCAGATAGTAAAGATAAATGAGCAAAACTCCACCTGTGTTTATAATAATTTACATGAAAGTATTAAAGTTAAAATCGAAAATAGAATAACAGAAGTTTGCAATGAAGAATCTTCGGTTTTTCATCGGCAAGAGCTAGATAACTTACATATTCAGTGGGTCGATTTCCCAAGAACTGCTGCGAAACAAAAAGAATCTCTTATTGGACTCATGGTTAGAAAATTCCCTCATATAGCTGATCCGAAAGCAGCTATTGATGTAATACTTACTCTATTTAGGGATGTAGAGACTGTATATAACCAAGGGCAGGAAATATGCCTACTTGATCCAACAAAAAGGGTTGAAGGCGAAGATATAAAAAAAGTTATGAATATTATTGATTCACAGCAAAAGGCATTCGACTATTGGCGTGCCGAAGCACAGCAATTCTCAATGAAATTTAGAATACCACTTAGCATACAGAAAAATCATGAAAACTATATACTTAACTCTTTTGAGCTACTCAAGGATATGAGTAATTACGATTATCAAATTATTAAAGACTTTGTTAGAAATAATGATTACACAACACAATATATTTCTCTGCAAGAAGCATTAACTGCATATATTGATAATATTAGAAAATCTCATTCTATAAACCTGGATAATATTGATACATTTTTTGCAGTTCTGTGTTCTTACGTTGAGTGCTACGATTAAGGTATACCATGAAGACAATTATAAAGTTTGATAGATTGTTTGTTGTCTCTGAAAGTCATAATTTATATTTCGACCAAAAGTTTTCAAATAAAATAAACATAATAAGTGGATGTAATACCTCGGGTAAAAGTACTTTAATACAGAGTATTTTATTTACCTTTGGAATTAATGATGTTAAAGATGGTTTGAGCGAAATTATTCGATACAAACCTACGTTCAGATTGGATTTCAGCATCACTAAAGGAGGTGTAGATAAAAAATATATAATAGTAAGAGAGCTTGGTAGTATATATTTAAAAGAGGATGGGGGGGATGTTTTTAGTTTTCATGGTATTGACTCTGATGGTCGAGTTGAACATGTGAAACTTAAGGAGATGTTATCTCAATTATTTGATTTTAACATGCTTTTAGAACAGAAGGGGGAGCTAAAAAAAGCATCGATAGAATGTATGTTCCTACCTTACTATATTTCTCAATCTGTAGGGTGGGTTTATTTAAGAGAGTCATTCTCTAACCTTGGTTTTTATAAGGACTTTAAAGATACGTATCTTGATTATTATCTTGGCATAGAAAATTCTTTTGATAAAGAATATTTTTATAAGTTAACAAAAGAGCGGGCGCAACTTCAGTCGAAGATCTCCTCATTGAGTAAATATAGCACTGAGCCTCACTTTGTTGTTTCTAAATTACTGGATGAAGAGTTCGGCGATGAGGCACAGAAGTATATTGATGGTTATATAAATTTAGTTGCATCATTAGACGAAGAACGTGATGTATATACGAGTTTGTGTAATAAATTATCCTTAACTAAAAATCATGTCAAGATACTAAGAAGAACTAAAAGAAATATCAAAAACCAAAATTATAACAATATTGATCGTTGTCCTGCATGTACGCAAATACTTCCTTATTCCCTGGAGGGGTTATATGGTTATTATCAAAACATCAATGATACTGATAAACTATCAGAGCAAATAAATAATAAAATACAAAACATACAGTCTGATATTAATGGTTCACTTGCGAAGATTAAAAAGTTAGAAATTGATATATCTTCAAACTATTCATATTTTCTTGAGAAAAAATCAAAAAATGTATCTGTTAATACATGGATCGATAATAAAGCAAATATACGTTTGTTAAGCAATATTCATGAAGAGATAGAAGAACATACAAAAAGGTCTGATGAAATTAAAGGGTTGATTGATGGGATGGGAGAGGAGCAGTCTCTTTTTGTCGAGCGGTTTAACAAAGAAAAAGATTTCAAGGGGATATTTAAAAAATACCTTAATGACATGCAGTTATTCAATGTAACAGAACCTAGATATACAGATCTTTATAAAATAAACTCGTTCCCTTTTCAAGGCGTTGAGCTTCACAAAACTGTAATGTCATATCATTTTGCATTAAATTCTTTAATAAGAGAAACAGACAATATACATCGACTTCCATTTATGCTTGATGCGATTCTAAAAGAAGATATCGATGACAGAAATTTTGATCTCATACTTTCGTTTGTTGGAAGAAATCTTCCGACAGATACTCAATCATTTATATCGATGTCTGAGTATTCTGAAGATAACCTCTTGAAAGATGGTAAAAATGTAAATGCATTCCGAAGAGCCAAGGTGAAAGATATTAAGAATCGATACTTTCCTGATGGTACGAATTTATTCTTTATTGGTGATGGGAAGCATGAGAGAGCATTTTTATCAAAACCTTTGGATTTAAACCTCGATATTTTTGTCGATACTTGTCGGCTTACTGAATGATTCCTTTAGTTAATAGCGAACGCACAAGTTTGTGCGTTCGCTATTTCTTCTATACATTTGTTTTACCGTATATGATCTTGCAAGGAATCTTTAGCCGAGTATCATAGAGCCAGGTAGGTAGGGGAACGACTATGATTTTTACAGCATTACAACTATTCAAAAATCTCTCCGATGAAACCCGCTTGGGCATCGTGCTGCTGCTCAGGGAGATGGGAGAGCTGTGCGTGTGCGATCTTTGCACGGCGCTGGAGCAGTCGCAGCCCAAGATCTCCCGTCATCTGGCAATGCTCCGGGAAAGTGGTCTATTGCTGGATCGCAAACAGGGCAAGTGGGTTCACTACCGCTTATCCCCACATATTCCTTCCTGGGCCGCTCAGGTGATTGAGCAGGCCTGGTTAAGCCAACAGGACGACGTACAGGCCATCGCCCGTAAGCTGGCATCGGCAAACTGCTCTGGTAGCGGTAAGGCTGTTTGCATCTAAAAAATTTGCCTGAACATATATGATTTTACGAATGTGAGGTATTCAGAATGAAAACGTTAACGGTGTTTGACCCGGCAATGTGCTGCAGTACCGGCGTATGTGGCTCAGATGTCGATCAGGTTCTGGTTGATTTTTCTGCTGATGTGCAGTGGCTGAAAGGACGTGGTGTACAGGTTGAACGTTACAACCTGGCGCAGCAGCCCATGAGCTTTGTTCAGAATGAGAAAGCGAAAGCATTCCTCGAAGCATCTGGCGCAGAAGGGCTTCCGCTACTGCTGTTGGACTGTGAAACGGTGATGGCAGGGCGATACCCAAAACGTGCTGAGCTGGCTCGCTGGTTCGGTATTCCGCTGGAGAAGGTCGGGTTAGCTCCCACCAGCTGCTGTGGTGGTAATACTTCCTGTTGCTGAATATGTCAGGAGGACATATGAAATTCTTACAGAATATCCCGCCTTACCTGTTTTTTACCGGTAAGGGAGGTGTAGGTAAAACTTCTATTTCCTGTGCGACGGCTATCCGCCTTGCCGAACAGGGTAAGCGGGTTTTGCTGGTCAGTACCGATCCTGCCTCGAATGTCGGCCAGGTATTCGATCAGGCTATCGGTAACACCATTCGCCCTGTGACGGCAGCTCCTGGACTTTCCGCTCTGGAGATTGACCCGCAGGAAGCCGCCCAGCAATACCGCGCCAGAATCGTTGATCCTATTAAAGGTCTGTTGCCTGATGACGTTGTTAACAGTATCAGTGAGCAGCTTTCAGGAGCCTGTACCACTGAGATTGCGGCGTTTGATGAGTTCACCGGTTTATTGACAGACGCTTCCCTGCTGACCCGTTTCGATCACATCATTTTTGATACAGCGCCGACGGGCCACACGATTCGCCTTCTCCAGCTTCCCGGAGCCTGGAGTAGCTTCATTGAAAGTAATCCAGATGGTGCTTCCTGTCTTGGCCCAATGGCCGGGCTGGAAAAGCAGCGTGAGCAGTATGCTCATGCGGTAGAGGCGTTATCCGATCCTGAACGTACCCGCCTGGTTCTGGTTGCACGACTGCAAAAATCTACGCTGCAGGAAGTCGCCCGCACCCATGAAGAACTCGCCGCAATTGGCCTGAAAAACCAGTACCTGGTTATTAATGGTGTGCTGCCTAAAGCCGAAGCTGAACATGACGCCCTGGCCGCTGCGATATGGCAACGTGAGCAGGAGGCACTGGCAAATCTTCCTGCCGGTTTATCTGAGCTACCGACAGATACCCTATTACTACAGCCAGTCAATATGGTTGGTGTTTCAGCATTGAAGGGACTGCTGGATACCCATTCTGAGGCATTACCGCTCCCGGTAACGAACATCCTGTACACGCCTGAAAACTTATCGCTCTCTGGCCTGGTCAATGATATCGCTCGCAGTGAACACGGCCTGATTATGCTGATGGGCAAAGGTGGCGTAGGGAAAACCACGATGGCTGCTGCCATCGCCGTCAGGCTGGCAGACATGGGATTTGACGTGCATCTCACGACCTCTGATCCTGCTGCGCACCTGAGTACAACGCTGAACGGCAGCCTCAAAAATCTGCAGGTCAGCCGCATCAACCCTCACGATGAAACCGAACGCTATCGCCAGCATGTTCTTGAGACGAAGGGAAGAGATCTGGACGAAGCAGGGAAACGGCTACTGGAAGAGGATTTACGCTCTCCATGTACTGAAGAAATTGCCGTGTTTCAGGCCTTCTCCCGCGTGATTCGTGAAGCGGGTAAGCGCTTTGTTGTTATGGATACCGCCCCTACCGGACACACGCTGTTGCTGCTGGATGCGACCGGGGCTTACCACCGAGAGATTGCCAAAAAAATGGGGAGTAAAGGTCATTTTACTACCCCCATGATGCAGCTTCAGGACCCGGAACGAACCAAAGTTCTGCTGGTTACGCTTCCTGAAACCACACCGGTGCTGGAAGCGGCAAACCTGCAGGCTGATCTTGAAAGAGCGGGAATTCATCCGTGGGGCTGGATTATCAATAACAGCCTTTCCATTGCGGATACGCGTTCTCCGTTGCTTTGCCAGCGCGCTCATCAGGAACAGCCTCAGATTGAGGCTGTTAAGAATCAGTACGCTAACCGTATAGCGCTTGTTCCGGTGCTGGCGTCAGAGCCCGCTGGTATTGAAAAGCTCAGAGAGTTGATGAGTTAATTTTTTTGCATATACAGGGCGGCAAAGTCGCCCTGTCAGGAGGTTTTATGTTACTGGCAGGCGCTATTTTTGTCCTGACCATTGTTTTGGTTATCTGGCAACCAAAGGGATTAGGGATCGGCTGGAGTGCAATGCTGGGCGCGGGTCTGGCTCTGATATCTGGCGTTGTGCATGTGGGCGATATTCCGGTGGTGTGGAATATCGTCTGGAATGCGACGGCGACCTTTATTGCCGTAATTATTATCAGCCTGCTGCTTGATGAGTCCGGCTTTTTCGAATGGGCAGCGCTGCATGTTTCCCGCTGGGGTAACGGTCGTGGACGTTTGCTTTTTACGTATATCGTTCTGCTCGGTGCGGCGGTGGCGGCACTGTTTGCCAACGATGGTGCGGCACTTATTCTGACGCCGATAGTCATCGCCATGCTGCTGGCATTAGGGTTCAGCAAAGGCACCACGCTGGCATTCGTCATGGCTGCCGGTTTTATTGCCGATACGGCCAGCCTGCCGCTTATCGTGTCGAACCTGGTGAATATCGTATCGGCGGACTTCTTTGGTCTGGGATTCACCGAATATGCGTCGGTAATGGTGCCGGTGGATATTGCAGCCATTGTTGCCACTCTGGTTATGCTGCATCTTTTCTTCCGCAAAGATATTCCGCCGACTTACGACCTGGCTCTCCTTAAGACACCGGCAAAGGCGATTAAAGATCTGGCAACCTTCAGAACCGGATGGATAGTGTTGATCCTTCTTCTGGTTGGCTTTTTCGTCCTTGAGCCGTTGGGTATCCCGGTCAGCGCGATTGCTGCCGTAGGAGCTGTCATTCTGTTTGCGGTGGCGAAACGAGGCCATGCCATTAACACTGGCAAAGTGCTGCGCGGTGCGCCATGGCAGATCGTCATCTTCTCATTGGGGATGTACCTGGTGGTCTACGGTCTGCGCAACGCCGGGCTAACCGAATACCTTTCCGGTGTGCTGAACGTACTGGCGGATAAAGGACTCTGGGCTGCTACGCTGGGTACTGGCTTCCTGACGGCTTTCCTGTCTTCCATCATGAACAACATGCCTACCGTGCTGGTTGGCGCTCTTTCTATCGATGGAAGCACCGCAACAGGCGTTATCAAAGAAGCGATGATCTACGCCAACGTGATTGGCTGCGATCTGGGACCGAAAATTACACCGATTGGTAGCCTGGCAACGCTGCTCTGGCTGCATGTCCTTTCACAGAAGAACATGACCATCACCTGGGGATACTATTTCCGCACCGGGATCGTCATGACTCTGCCTGTGCTGTTTGTAACGCTGGCCGCGCTGGCGCTACGTCTCTCTTTCACTTTGTAATGAGATACTGATATGAGCAACATCACCATTTATCACAACCCAGCCTGCGGCACGTCGCGTAATACGCTGGAGATGATCCGCAACAGCGGTATCGAGCCGACCGTTATTCTTTACCTTGAGACTCCACCTTCACGCGATGAGCTGGTCAAACTCATTGCGGATATGGGCATTTCCGTCCGTGCTTTGCTGCGTAAGAACGTCGAGCCGTATGAGGAACTGGGTCTTGCAGAAGATAAATTTACTGACGATCAGCTCATCGACTTTATGTTGCAACATCCGATCCTTATTAACCGTCCGATTGTGGTAACACCACTGGGAACTAAACTATGCCGTCCTTCGGAGGTGGTTCTGGATATCCTTCCAGATGCCCAGAAAGCGGCTTTCACCAAGGAAGACGGTGAGAAGGTGGTTGACGCTAGCGGAAAACGAATCGACAACAAGTAATTTCATTTAATGAAAGGGCTGATTCCCCGGCCCTTTCATATCATCTTTTTTCTTCCCTCCAGAAAGTCAAATATACGCTTCCAGAGTCCACATTTTTTATGTTACCTTTCCCGTTATGTCATTTTTGACATAACGGGAAAGGTAAATACATGTCATCAGATTCGAAACGGAATGGAAAAGGTTTTTTATCAGGCACGTTAATAGGTGCTTTAGGCGGCTTGATTGGTCTTGGTGGTGCTGAGTTCCGCCTTCCCGTCCTGATGGGTAGTTTCAAAATGCCGACGCTGGAAGCGGTTATTTTTAACAAAGCAATGAGCCTTACTGTTGTCGCTGTTGCTTTGATATTCCGCACAAAATCCATCGCCATCGACCAGCTGTTTGCTCATCTTGATATTGTCATCAATTTGCTGGCCGGGAGCCTTATCGGTGCATGGTGGGCAGCAGGAAGAGCCATAAAAATGTCCCGTATTTGGCTGGACAGAACCATTCTGCTCCTGCTTGTTATCCTGTCATTCGTCATGCTTTCAGAAGCATGGATGCCTTTGCATGATAGCTCCGCTGGATTATTCCAGCCCGGAATCGCGACCATTATTGCGGGTGTTATTGCGGGTTTCTTCATCGGGAATGTTGCTGCTCTGCTGGGTGTTGCAGGGGGAGAGCTCCTTATACCAACCATTGTTATCCTTTTTGGGGCTGATATTAAACTGGCTGGCAGTTTGTCATTAATGATCAGTTTACCGACGATGATTGTGGGTTTTTCTCGCTACACTAATGCTGATGCTTTCCAGATCCTGAGAAAAGAGAAAAAACTTTTTGTGTGGATGGTCATCGGTTCCGTTATAGGGGCCGCTGTTGGGGGCCTTATGCTCGGTATGTTCCCAGTAAGAGAACTTATGACTCTGTTGGGCGTGGTACTGCTTATTTCCGCAATCAAAACCTTTAAGCATACCCGGCAAAGATGATGGTGGTTTACGCTTTGGACTATTCCGCATCACAGAGAAAATGATTTTGAAAAAGGTATCAGAATGAAAAGTAAGCCCCTTAAATCGAACTTAATATTAGTCAGACCACGGATCTATATTAATGACAACATTTCTCTGGGGCCGGGGAAGATTGACCTTTTAAGAGCAATTGATGGTTTTCACTCTCTCTCGGCGGCAGCTAAAGATTTGGGGATACCTTATAAAAGAGCATGGCTCTTAATTGACACTTTGAATAAGGGAATTGGTCAGCCAGTTGTAATCACTTCCACTGGTGGTAACAAAGGTGGTGGGACAGTTCTGACGCCATTGGGGCGTAGCCTGCTGACCTGGTATGACCAGGCCGAGGCCCACCTCAATGAGCAATCTCAGCAACAGTTAATTGAACTTGAAAAGATACTTTTTGGAAAATGACAGAGGTCTTTATTATCCATCGGGAAAATAGAGCGACAGCAAAGCATGAAGGGGGCTAATGCCCCCTTTATTGTTACTTCGCCATATCTTCCAGCAGGTCAATACCGACAGGCTCTTCGCTCTGTAGCGCTGTTAATGCAATGCGTTCTGCATACTGCTCTTCCACATCAGATATGAGAGGGAGCTCGCGGTTCGCCCTGGTCTTCAGGAAAGGTGAAGACGGTTCAGCTGCCGCCAGGCTGTTATTAACAACCCATGCCCACGGCTCAATGCCAGCGCGACGCAAATCCTGCTGCAGGTTTGCTGCTTCCAGTACAGGTGTCGTTTCGGCAAGCGTCACGATAATCACTTTTGTCTTCTCCGGGTCCTGCAATTGCATCATTGGCGTCATCACATGGTCATGTGTTTGCCCCATCTGGCGCACCATTTCCCGGTGATAGGCTCCAGTTGCATCCAGTAGCAGAAGCGTGTGACCCGTTGGCGCGGTGTCCATAATGACAAAATGGTCGTCGGCCTCTTTGATGATCCGCGAGAATGCCTGGAAGACGGCGATCTCTTCAGTACATGGCGAGCGGAGATCTTCCTCCAGCACCGCCAGTCCTTCTGCATCTAACCCTTTGCCCTGGTTTTCCAGTACAAAACGGTGATAACGCTCTGTCTCTACCTTCGGGTCGATACGGCTAACCTGAAGATTTGGCAGCGAACCATCCAGCGTGTAAGACAGATGTGCCGCCGGGTCGGATGTAGTCAGGTGGACCTTATGACCACGCTTCGCCAGCGATACCGCGACCGATGCTGCAATGGTCGTTTTACCTACACCGCCTTTACCCATCGTCATGACCAGCCCTTTGCCTGTCTGGCTCAGTTCATCAACCAGTGAAGCAAGTTTCGGTAAATCCAGAGCATTCAGCGTGGTAGCAGGAAGAGCCGGTGCGGCGTTGCTCTGGGTAAATAGCTCCCGCAGGGCTTCCAGGCCGACCAGGTTAAATGGCTTCAGATACAGCTGTGAGCGGGGAAGATTAGCCAGATTATCAGGCATTGCCTGTAATGCTTTTTCTTCCCGAGCCAGAATACTTTGCGCCAGTGGATCATTTTCACCCGCAAACGGCGGCAGCACACCATTAATGGCAAGGTGCTGATGCTGCAAACCGATAACAGACAGCTCATCGTGCGTATGGGAAACCTCTTTCAGTGTTGAAGCCTGGGCACGGGCAACCAGCACTAAGCGCGTGAGTGCTGCATCAGACAGCGCTTTAACCGCATCAGAGTACTGGTGCTGTTGTTTCTCCAGTCCTACCAGAGGTCCGAGGTTTGCAGCGGCATCAGGGTTCGCTTCGAGATAACCGCTCCAGGCTCCCGGCAGTTCAAGCATGCGGATGGTGTGGCCGGTTGGCGCGGTATCAAATACGATATGGTCATATTTTTCCCGCAGCTCATGATTGGTGAGCAGACCAGTAAACTCATCAAACGCAGCGATTTCCGTGGTACATGAACCTGAAAGCTGCTCTTCAATGCTGCTGACTACATCGGCTGGCATCAACCCGCGAACCGGGTCGAGCACGCGGTCACGATAAGCTTGCGCTGCAGCCATCGGATCAACTTCCATCGCGGCTAGGTTTTCTACGGTGGTGATATCGGTGATTCGGTGGCCGATAGTCTGGCTAAATACCTGGCCGATATTGGAAGCCGGATCGGTACTCACCAGAAGCGTTCTCTTACCCTGATCGGCCAGCCATACCGCAGTAGCACAGGCCAGAGATGTTTTACCCACGCCTCCTTTACCGGTGAAGAAGATGAACGGGGGAATGTCTTTTAAAAATGGCATATTCATCGGTGATATTTCCTCTGGAATTAAGGCATACGTGGAATGCTGCAGCAGCGTGGTTGCGTGCTGTCTTCACTCCAGTCCTGAGTCAGCGGAATACCTGCCCAACGGGCGATATCTTCACGGGTCGGGAGTTTTCCTGCCATTACGAGTTTGCCGTCAAGCAAGGTGACAGGGAGGGATTCCATTCCTGATGTGTTCAGAAACTCTTTGATGACAGGGGTATTCAGGAACTGCTGCGGGTTTTTCGCAAGGCTGTAGCGCTGAATATCAACGCCATTCTTTTTCGCCCATTCGGCGCTGGCGTTCCATTTGACTGCTTCGTCGCTGACCACAACGCTACTGGTTGCGCAGCAACCTGCTGCTTCAAAGATCTCAATTTTTGACATGGACTGTTTACCTCAGTGTTTAGTCATTTGGCTTTATACTGAGGTAAACGAAGGTAATGGGAAAAAGATGCGCGCTTAATTCATTTTTTTGTGGCAGCAGACGGGAGACGTGTCATCCGCCTCAATCTGACAAAGTTCTGTCATCGTTTCTTTCAGGTGCTTTCTGGCCCGAAGAAGACGGGATTTAAACGCCGTAAGCGTGATTCCCAGTTCATCGGCCAGAGACTGCTGGGGACGCCGGTTAAGGTCGGACTCTTCAATCAACCACCGCTCATCTTCGGGTAAAGCCTGTAATGTTTCAGGCAGGCAAATATCCAGCGTTGAGATTGCATCAGGGGATGCGTCTGTTAATGGGGCATCTTCTTCCAGCTCAACAAACTCCCTGGTGGTGCGGTACTCATCAATCAGTAGATTCCTCGCCGCCCGATATAGCCAGGCTCGCGGATTCTCCATCTTGCAGAAACTGTCTGAATGAGCGCGGGCACGCAGGAATAGCTCCTGCAGCAGGTCTGCTGCTTTTTCGCTATCACCTGTCTTCGATGTCAGGAAGCGAGAGAGTTCGGCTTCATGTTGTCGCCAGAACACGCTCATGCAGTTGTTGAATGCCGTTACATCACTCATACCAGCCCTCAGATTTTGCTCTGATTAACCCGCCGGGAAAGTTCTTCTGCAGACTCTTTTCGTTCGCTGTAGCGATCGACGAGATAAGCTGAGCTACCTCTGGTCAGCAGAGTAAATTTCACCAGTTCTTCCATCACATCCACGATGCGATCGTAATAAGACGACGGCTTCATGCGTCCATCTTCATCAAACTCCTGCCAGGCTTTTGCCACAGATGACTGATTCGGGATGGTGATCATCCGCATCCAACGGCCAAGAATGCGCATCTGGTTTACGGCGTTGAAAGACTGGGAGCCACCGCAGACCTGCATGACGGCAAGCGTCTTCCCCTGCGACGGGCGAACGGCCCCTTCCGATAGAGGTATCCAGTCGATTTGAGCCTTCATTATGCCGGTCATTGCACCATGGCGTTCAGGTGAGCACCACACCATGCCTTCGGACCAACGAACCAGCTCACGCAGCCCCATGACTTTAGGATGCGAGTCAGGCGCATCATCTGGAAGAGGCAAGCCAGAAGGATTGAAGATCCGCACCTCTGCGCCCATGGCAGTCAGCAACCTTGCCGCTTCCTCAGTTGCCAGTCGGCTGTAGGAACGTTCGCGTACAGATCCGTACAGCATCAGGATACGAGGAGGATGGGGAACGGCAGGAATGCCGAATCTTGCCTCTGTGATTGAGGTGTCAAACAAACCTGAATCAACATTCTTAAGATCGCCTGTCATTTTACTTCTCCGTCTTCTGGGGCATGGTGAGGCAGTTGTTAGTCCCTGAGCAGCATTCTTCTGTCAGGAAGGCAATCAGAGCCTCAAGGTTTTCATATCGAGCATGACAAAAGAGCGTTCTGCCCTGACGTTCCTGGCGTATCAGAGAAACTGATATCAACGAGGAAAGATGATGGCTCAGCGTAGAGGCAGGGATGTCGAGGCGCTTCTGCAGTTCGCCAACCGGTAGCCCCTCATGCCCGGCTTTAACCAGCTCTCTGTACACGCTCAGGCGCGTAGGGTGACCCAGCTCTTTCAGGGTATCTGCTGCTTTTGAAAGCTCCATTTGCATCTCATTTCTATATTTCCAGAATAATGGAAATATAGCGTATCCTCCAATAAATACCAATAGTGAATAGCATTGCCCCTGAACATTTTGGATAAAGAGGGGGCGTCATTGAGTAAAAGTGGGTAGTAGGGAGGAGGAGTTCTGCTTTTTTGCTAGGTGTAAAAGCGGCTCGGCACAAATCGGAACTGATATCAGTGGCCGGTAAATAGCAGATATTCATCCATCATTTGCGTGAGAGATATGTTTTCCTCCTGCCGTCCAACCAGCCACAAGCCTAGATCTTCAGGTGCCTTACGTTTCAGATTATCCAGCCTGAAGTACAGTTCCAATCCCCTTCATTATCAGACTTCTGCAGTAAGTAATTAGGTAATGCCAAACGCATAGTGATTGTGAGAAAAGCGCACTTCAAACGGTTTTCTCCCATCAATAAATCATGTTAACTCGCGAGAGACTCTTCTTGGGGGCCTTCGGATGTTTCTTGCTCCTCAGCTGGCATTGTTGCAGAAGTATCAGGAGACACATCGCTACACGGTGGATTATTCTTGAGCCAAGTCTCGAATAAATGCCCAAATTTAGACCCCAGGTAGATATCTTCAATCTGGGAAATTATATAACCTATAACAGTAATAATAGCGGATGCATAAATCAATAAAAACAAGATAAACAACCCTGTCTCTTTGTTTTTCCAGAAAGCAGAGACGGTATCCCATCCTGCATAAATAAACATAGCAACTGCAGATATCCCGAACAAGATAGATATCACGTAGAATCTGCGGACAACTTTAGTGTTAACGCTGAACCCTTTCTCAGGATAGTGACCGATAATAGTGTTTTTCAGAAAACCTCGCAGACGTACATCCAGTGAGCTAATATTTTCAGCCGCCATACAGGAAACCAACTGGTGACAATGCCACACAGGCAAATACATTCCCAGTTGTTCATATAAAAGTTTCATCTGAACAAGAACATGCGGCGTTGTTGTTTTTTCTTTTAATGCATCAATTTTTGAAAAAATCTCTACTTTCTTATCCGCAGGAATTTTATCAAACTGGTATTTTCGTTTAGGTCGTGGGTTACCAACGACTTTTCCTGTCCAGTCAATAACTTTCTTTATCAAATACAGAACTACAGGGATGAGCAACCCTGTAACAATATCAATCCCAGAAATCGATGACATTCTTATACTCCTTAAACACGTAATATCAACACTCACGCCAACCAGGACAGCATAGCGAGTTATACCGTTTCAGTACAGATGAATTGTTTTAGATATCACTTGTTGATACAAATAAAGCTATATCGTTAAAATTGTATCCACTTTATTTTGTACTCAAAAGGCAGACCTGTCTTCTCATCGTGATGTTCCGGGAGTAATTAGAATAAATCTATGGGCCTGTATGAGATTTAATGCTATTCATTTGTTGTTCTAAAACAAGGGGTGTTTATCGTGATAATAAAATTTATTTGTTTGAGTTTAGGATTGTTATTCCTTGCTTATTGATTTAGCACCATTGCGATGTATGTATATCAGCGATATTACAGGGGATTAAAGCGAGCGGTTTACTGAATCTTGAAAGTTAATCTCAATCAATGACTGGATTAGCTCTAGTGTTTCTGAAGATCAAAGAATTCTTGATAAAGATAATGTCCATATAGTCAGAGTGTGAAGCAATGGGTAGTGATTGTTCTAAAAATACGAAAAGATATGATGATACCAATGAGTTAAGAATCATTGGCATCAAGGGGGATGCGTTGACAGTGTTATAGGGGGAGCGATGTACAAGCGAATAAGAAAGACACATACGGGGATTGTGGTTATTGAGACAGCTTTAGGAAAAGTTCGAAAAACTGTGAAGTTGTATCGAACCGATAAGGTGTGGGTGGTATCAGTTCGAGAATCATATAGCTCGGAGAGTGGATACAGGGTTATAGGGAACCCACGGACAGGTGTTCTTTTGCTGAACAGTATTAAACCCCTGTCTGTAAATGAGGAGAATACATAGTTCAGGAGCCCCGGTTTCCCTGTCCTTGATTTTCCAAATAACAGCTATTTCGTTTTGAGCGCCTCTTGTTCACGAGTAGCTGCGGCAATCAATGAAAAAATAGCATCTTGCCGGGGACGGATAATAGTTACCGGAATATGCCCTCGAAGTCTTTTACGTAATACTGGTTTCTGGCTGATAAAGTAATGCTGAAAGCCATCCATCACGTGATAATGGAGATCTTCAGTCCGTCCTACAGTGACAACAACAGGTTGAGTGAATCCATCCTGTACCAATGATAACTCCAGTATTTTTTGCTCGACCAGACTAATGGCCTCCGGATTATAGTCGTTTGCTGTGACACACTCAGTCGGTACCCACTGTACGCAACCGATGGGTTCATCGCGAAACGGTCCATGATAATGTATAAATCGTTGCAGGCTATTGAGTGCGGCTATTTTCTCTACATCATTCATACCGGATAGCCAGCGAGAAAGTGAATGTACGATATCTTCGGGTAACATAATTTTATTTTCATTCCAGAATTTGCAGACAGCCTCCAGTCGTAATCGTTGCTATTATGACTGTCACTGCTAATAGCATTAATACTTCAATTAAGCTGGTGACATCGTGGCTTATCGAATGGGATGAGGTAGTAGTCACTCTGCGTTAATGTTTTCAATGATCACCAGCAATGAGTTAACGCAACGGAGGATCTTTGCTCTGCCGGTACCCTTCGTTTATTTGATAGTCGCTTTGGCTGTTTGAGCGTAACCTCTTCATGAGGTTGCTTCGTTTGTGATAATTTTTGTGCAGTAATTTTCGGTTCCGGTTGTCAGTTGTTCCCTGGCTTCAGCCCGTAGATGCTCCGTTTCAGCTGGTGACATAAATGCTGTTCGCTGTAGAAAAAGGCAAAACCGGGTACCGTACAAAAGGTTACGTAAACGTGCATCCATCCCCAGCTGGATTAGAAGCCGGTGTTTCTCATTCCATATTTTGCTTTTTGGGGCATCTAATTCAGCAATTAGCTCTTCGCGGGTCTGATAGCCAGACCAGATTGCCTGAAGCATTCGCATCCGGAATGGTGTGATCTTTCTGTCGAGCATCTCCCGGTATAACAGCAATGACATATAGTCCATCAAAGGTTCTTCCAGGTGAAATATCTGTGGTACCTCTGATAATCCTTCCGGGAGCGTCGGAGATTTCAGAAAATCTGCCAGACGGCTTTTTTCAGGGCAGTGATCGGGAGGGACAGTAAGCAGCTCACAGAGTTGCTGACTGGTGACCATCATGGATAATTCGTCATGCATCATACAGGGAAGATCCCCCCACACCCTGAGCATGAGTTTGTCATTGAAGAAGATCTCGTCGCTGATTATCAGTGCCGGATGGTCAAATAATTCCTGTCTGAGTGCGTAGAAAAGGAAAACATGCTCCCGTGGTCTGAGGCATAAAATCAATAACGCCCTTGGATCCCGAGTGAGTTGTTTTAAAAGTGAAGGCAGAGTGGTAATCACTTTGCACTGACTGTCGGGCAGAATCGACGTTACCAGACTCTGCACGGCACTGACCACAGGCCAGCAGTCACCGTAAAGGATAATGTTTCCGCTTGCTGGAAATGTCATTTTAGGTTCAGTCATTATCCATGCCCTCCTTCACGGGGTGTGGATTTCCCTTTCTCAGATTGTTCCAGAGAAGCGTGGCCTGTGAGGTGTCTGCATTACCTATACGGCTGCGGGTCAGGTGTTTTTTTTCTCCCGGGCTTCGCTTTTTACGAGACTCAGGAGGCATTACACGGGTGACCTGTATTTCATAGCGGTACACATTGTTAACCAGTAACACCTCCCGACTTTCAACGATTACCCGTCGGGTTTTATTGCGCACATAAGCCATCAGGTAGCTGGCGCGCTGGACAGGAATGCGGAATGCTTCCGAAATCTGGCAGCGGTTCACCCAGTTCCGTTGCTGCATGCACCACCATGCCACCAGGATATACAGGGGTTCGCCATGGTACTGGCGGACGCTTTCCGGGATAAAACAGGCATCATTGTGGCCCTGTGCCGGATAGTACGCGTTATCTTCGGGGGGATACATTTTCTCTGAACTCATAATCACTGCTCCTTGTAACGGATAACAGAATTCCCGGAGGTACTGAAAAATACATCCCTGTGTCCGCTGTATTCCGTTTACTGTTTTATTTCTCTTCTTGTTCTGCTGTTAAATCCTGATGCAGAGGTCGCCGGGGAAAGTGTGAAAATGCCGCATAGCTGACCAGTCACTGATAAGTGATGTTCACGACCACATTGGCCGAAAAAGAACCTGTTTTCAGCTCAGTACCGGGGATTGCATCCAGGTTCGCTGTGTATGTCCGGGATATATCGCCTCCGCTTTGTGTGAGATTGCCAAACGTTGACGGACTATCGAAGGTGAGCGGGTTTCCGGCATTATCTTTCAGGGAAAGTGCCAGACCATTGGGTTCCCCCTGACCGTTAGCCAGAGCAACAGCCTGACTGGCACTGGTCAGGGTCTGTCCGGGAGCACTGAACGTCGTGCTCAGTAAAATATCGTAATTATCACTGAACTGGCCGGTACACCCTATGTTTTGCCCGGCAGTTATGGTTATTGGTATCTGACGGGGAAGGTGCTGTGATGACGGATAGTCGGTATAGATATGACCAAGAGATACCCAGGTGGGACTGATGCTCACCCGGCCAAAGCAGTCGGGAATCGACTGCAGACGGAACCCTGAAGTGTTGATATTTAACCCGTAATTCTGATCCGGAAGGCCACCCATTATGATTTTAAAGGCGGTGTGAGGGGACAGGGATACGCTGACAACATTGGGAGGCGAACTGACCACTTCAATCTGAAGTTGAATACGAACAGTCTTCACACCTGAGTTTTTGCCAGCAGGAATAACATCACCAAATGGAAACGGGGTGTAATTAATTAACTGGCCAGAGTACCAGATACCATCATTAACCAGCATCCGTAGCGCCAGACCTGCATTCCTGAGTTGATCTCTGAGTATGTTAAAGTCCGGCAGGCTTACCAGATTGGCCCGGTATGTTGTGGCACCATAGTCACCGGCCTGGCACTGGTACTGTATGGTATAGGCGGGACTGGTATAGATGATATCCCCCACGTTCGGGTGACTGCCTGAACGGAGGGTAATGTTGTTCACATGAAACGTGGTGTCCTGACCCAAACTGGCAGAATAGCATCCGGGGGGGATGGCATAACACGCCATACTCGTCAGGATGGTTAATGTACAAAGGAGTGCCTGTAACCCTCTTTTCAGCATTGTCATTCCACTCCTGTTTTCACCGCGCACAGAATTTACTGTCGCAGGTATACGCATTCATCTTCAGACCGCCGTAGTCATCGACATAACCGACCCATAATTTCGTTGTTGCGGCTGGCAGCACGGCTTTTACCGGCAGGTCGGTAAACGGAGGAACCATCACTCCCTCTCTGAAACCGGTCAGACGATGCTGGCGGTCTGTTCCCAGCCAGGCAATGGTGATGTGGTAAGGCGTGGGATTCTTCAGCGACAGCTGTTCCCCCTCGCGCTCCACCACCAGTTTTTTCTCCGACATATCATTACTGCTTTTGGCAACAGATACCGGGCGATAAAACAGTTTCAGTCTGCTCTGCAGGGCGAGCTGCAGGACATTCTCTGTGTCCGGTTTGGGGGGAATTTCCCTGACGTTAAACCAGAACAGGGTTTCCCGGTCTTTCGGCAGGTGGTCAAGACCGCTGCCCTGTACCTGCATAATGCGGACCTGTGATTTCTGCCCTCCGTCAATGCGTTGCAGCGGAGGGAGGACCATCAGCATGTTACTCCTCTTGCCCTGAGCGTCCTCCACCCATGACTGGGCCAGAAAGGGCATCGTCCTGTTCTCGTTCGTCAGGGTGACCGAGACCGTTTTCTCATTGCTGTTCATGATGACGCGGGTGCGGTCAGGGTTGATGGCTGACTGAGCACACTGGCTCCACGCTACCGCCAGGGCGAAAACGAAGGCCCCGTTAATACTGCTCTGTTTCACTGTCTGTTCTCCGTCAGAAATTCTCTTGTTTTCCGGTCGTTATAGCCGGGGTTACCGGCAGGGCAGCAGAAGCGGCCCCTGGTTCAGCGACAGTTTTTCCGGCAGTGTCAGCCGACACTGCACCTGACCATTCCAGGTGACAGCCAGTGCCTGACGGTCACCCTCACTGATGCCTGCGAGGTAAGCCAGCCCGTCATCACCCACCATACCCAGCGTCCGGCCGCTTTGCTCAGACACCACCTGTGCACCGAACGGAGGCGCTTTACCGTCAGACAGTCTCAGACTCCCCATAACCTGAGCCCCCTGGCTGGCACTGATTCGGCGGTAACCAATGGCCCCTTCCGTCAGTACCTGGCTGATAACGGAGTCACTGACCTCCACATCTCCGGGCAGGCGGGTGACATCCACGGCAATATCACTACGCTGATAACTGCTGCCGCCGCTGACGACGGCAATACCGAAACGGTTGGTCACGCCGCTGTCTCCGGAGACCGGCACCCCGGCCACCCCGCCAGTGTCAACCATCATGCGGGGTTCGTTTCCTGAGAGGGACTGGCTGAAAGCCGCTCCGTGCGCC
This sequence comes from Salmonella sp. SG203, assembly GCF_013350575.1. NCBI lineage: Bacteria > Pseudomonadati > Pseudomonadota > Gammaproteobacteria > Enterobacterales > Enterobacteriaceae > Salmonella > Salmonella sp. SG203. Next base: position 26,031 of record NZ_SNMT01000008.1, on the reverse strand, counting down.
GTGGCGGTGGCAGAGCCGTACCAGCTCAGCCCCAGGCTGCGGTATTGTCCGGGTTGCACGGTGGCGTCGGCACTGACCTGCCCCCAGGGCTGACGGCTCTGGATACTGCCGCTGAAATTGCTGGTGTTACGGGTACTGTCATCCCGTCGGGCTCCGGCACTGATATTCCAGGTGGTGTCGGGATTGTGGTAATCGCTGTAACTGATGTTTTGCTGCATGCTTCCCCGGTTATCCCGCTGTGCGTTATAGCTGACCTGGCGACCATCGCCCCATGGAACGGTCACGGAGGCATAAATCTGATTCTGTGTGCCTCCCCCGGCGTACTGGTTACGGGCCAGTGACAGAGAGGCGGAAATTCCCCGAATGTCGCCGATACTGAGCGTTTTGTTCAGGCTGAGCATGTAGTTATTGTTTGAATCCGCATTCCAGTAAGCAAGGCGGCTGACGGACAGGGCTGCGCTCATGGCCGGCCCTGAGAAATACTGGTTGTACGTCAGGGTATAACTCTGTTTTTCGTGCCAGACGTCTCCCCCGTCAATGGCCCTTCGTTGCAGGTACTCAGGAAGAGAGAGGTAGCTGCGGTCTGAAAAGCGGTAGCCGACGAATGCCAGAGTGCTGCCGGTTTTATCAAACGTTTTGGCATAGTTAATCCGGTAGCTGTATCCGGACTGATTTTGTCCGTGCGACAGGTGGGCATCGGACCGTGTGATATCGGCAGAGACAGCCCCCAGAGCCCCCATATTCTGCCCTGCACCAAACGCGAGTGACTGATAGTCGCCGGTAGAGGCAATTATCCCACCGTACAGCGAGGTATTATTCAGGGCTCCCCAGGTGGCTTCACCCAGCAGAAAATTAGGACTGACCATCCTGTTACTGTGTGACCCGCCATACAGCGGACGTCCTGCTGCAACTTTGTAGCGCACCTGCCCCTGTCGGGCCATGAACGGAACGCTGGCGGTATTTACCTGCCAGGTTCGGGTGGTCCCGTCGCTCTCACGGAGGGTGACGTCCAGGTTACCGCTGATATTCTGGCTCAGGTCTGGCAGGACAAACGGGCCGGGGGACACCCGGGTCTGGTACAGGATACGACCGTTCTGGCTGACAGTGACATCGGCATTACTGTTTGCAATACCGCTGACCTGCGGGGCATACCCCTGCAGTGAGGGAGGCAGCATTCGCTCATCGCTGGCCAGCGTGATACCGGTAAACCGGAAGGCATCGAAAATGGCGGAACTGAGCCAGATCTGCCCCAGTGTCAGTTTTGACCGCAATGTGGGCAGGGGACGAAACAGATACGTCTGCGGCAGATAAAAGTCGGATTGTGATAATCCTTTACCGCTGTCGTAGCGGTTGTACTGGTAATCAGTGCGCAGACGCCAGTCACCCAGATTCAGACCGCCGGTACCGTACAGACTGTAACTGGTGGATGAATTCCCCTGTTGCGGCATATAGCGACTGGCCATCAGGTTATAGTCCAGCAACGCGCCGCTGACCCCCTGACTCCAGCGGGAGGGGGGCACCCAGTTCGGGTCCTGATATTGCATCCAGGCCTGAGGTATCACAAAGGTCAGGCGCTGCTGTGACGCGCTGTAACGCACCTGACTGTCCTGTGATCGTAGTTCCAGACAGTGTCCATTGTCAGCGCCCGGAACGGGCTTAAGCTTGCGAACGATATCATCTTTCAGACCGAGCATTTCAACCAGGGAGAATGTCACGCAGATAGCTGAACCATCGTTTTTGTCCGCCCCGGCATTGTTATTTACCGGGACCACACTGACGGGATATTGCTGACGAACAGACTGACTGTTCAGCCAGATGTCCAGTAAATAATTACCCGGCGCGATATATCCATCCCTGCTGAAAGCAGAGAGATCAGCATGCTGCCGGTCCTCAGTGTTCAGCATGTTGACATTAAACTCCGTGGCGGGAACAACGCGGGCGGATAACGTCAGGGGTATCATCAGGGCAAGCCGGGTCAGTTTCATACATCCAGGTTCTGCATGTTTTGGGATAATAGGGTCAGAGAGGCTTTTTAAAAGGCAAAACCTCCCCGGCTCCCCGTCCGGGAAGGTTTGTGCGACCACTGCTTTTATTTTTCTTAAATCAGAGGTATGTCAGGGTGTAATTCACAGTGGCATCTACAGAGCCTGGAGAGACGGTATCCATGGCCAGGAGACGGGCAAAGAAGCGCAGTTCGTTATTACCGGTTTGCAATTGTTGAGCGTCGGCCTGAGTCGGTATGCTGTTAGCTTCAATGACAGTACTGTTATCATTTTTGAGTAACTGAACGGCTACATGTGAGGCACTACCCGTGCTGACGTAACCTTTCTTATCTGAGGTTGCTGTACCACTGAAACTGACGTTGGCTTTGGACATCAGTCCTACAGGGTTTGCGTCGGTGGCTGCGGTGTCCGGGTCAAAGGCACATCCGGTCAGGTGAATGACTACTGGCTGGGATGTTGTTGTTGCACCCGTAGTGGCCAGTTCACGGTAAGACACCTGACCAAAAGGTACCTCAATGGCATCATCCCCGGGAGCAACAGCGCAGGGGGAGTTAGTAATGGTACCGGAAAAGTGAATGGTGCCGTTCCCGAAAGGCCCGGTTGCTGGTGGAGCTGCAAAAGCAGTGGTGCCGCACAGCATGGTGGCTGCAGTTATTACGGCCAGTGAGGTTTTTCTGAACATATCAATTCCTTGGTTACAAACTGGAGGAGCTTAAATAGCTAGGTGTTAATTCATGAACCGATAATATTCAGACTGGCTTTCTTTCATCATGCTGGATGAATAATCCGCTTCAGGCAAGAAAGACGTAAATATTAATTAAAGGCATAGCCGTAGTTCATGTGTGGTTATTTATAAGAAAAATCTCAATTGGTTAAAATTGAGTAATATCGATCGTATCGATCGAGTTTATCGATCGTAAATTCAGAATAGTTATCATGTTGACAATTGTGGATGGCAAAGCGGGAGGTCGGAATCTTAGTCTTAAGAGGATGAGGTAATTTACGTTAGTATTTCATTACTAATTATTCTTATTGTGCCACGTTATTTGGCAGGGTGAAAATTAAAACTCTGTACAGGCATGGTATTTTACCTGATATCGGTTGATTACCTCAAATTCAGAGGTGTAACCAATATAAATATCTGCATTTCTCTGGTTTTTCAGCATTCACCGAAACATAACTATTCCACTGGCATTATGTTTCCAGAGGAGTTGTGTAATTGCTTAATTGTGACAGGTGTCACAATTTTTCCTGCGATACGGAATTAGCCTGGGAAAGAGAATAATGGTTTGTTTTTAAGCAGCTCGCCGATGCGAAGATGTTGATGATAACAATTATTATTTGCGGGCGGTCAATTTAAAATGCTCGGCCCGGAATATTAATTAAAAACAGGAAGAAAAATGGTTACTGATTTATTACTCAGAATTGCACTGGCAGGGTTATTAGGTGGTCTGATTGGTCTTGAACGTCAGCTACGTGCTAAAGAAGCGGGGTTGCGAACACATATCCTGGTTGGTATTGGTAGCGCCATGTTTATGATTGTTTCCAAATATGGTTTTGAAGATATTCTGCTGGAAAGCCATGTCGCTTTAGATCCAAGCCGTATCGCTGCACAGGTGGTCAGCGGTATGGGGTTCCTGGGGGCAGGGACAATTATCATTCAGAAGCAAATCGTAAAAGGGTTGACCACAGCCGCTGGTATGTGGGTCACTGCGGCCATTGGCCTGGTGATAGGTAGCGGTTTGTACGAGATTGGTATTTACGGGGCTTTTCTGACTCTTGTTGTGCTGGAAGTGTTTCGTCAATTGAGTAATCGCTTGCTCAGCAGACACTGTGGATTGCTGGTCAAACTCAGCCCGCAGAGTGTTTCGAGGGTATTTACGATGCTGCAGACGATGTCAATCCGTTTTGATTTTCGGTCACTGAAAGAAAATCCGTCTGAAGATAAGGCATGGGAATTATTTCTGGTACTGACATTACGTCCCGGAAAATCAATAAGCAATCTTTGTCCGGAGATTCTGAAGATTGAAGGGGTGAAATCAGTCGCTATCAGATAAGTTGTTAGAGAATTATGGAGTTGTTGACCAACACCCGAAGTATGAAAAAAAGACACAGGCATCTATCTCTGAATGAAGATGTCCGTGTGCCTGAAGACAGCGGGTTATCTCTGAATCCAGAACATTATCATCGCATGTGCTCTGGTCACTGCAGATCCAATTATTATTCCCTGACATCAACAGATACCAGTTAGTCAAAACCAGCTTTTCTTTTAGCCAGTTCTGTTTTATTAACTCTAATGTATTTTTTAACCCTTTATACCTTTTCATCATGCCCAGTCGCTGAAGCTCGTTCAGTAAAATATGACAAAGAGATGGGATGTCTGTTGTGAATGGTTCCGGTAATTCGCACGATGGCGGGAGGACATATGCTGGCCCGGTTACAGGACTCAGACACCGGACCAGAAAAACTGGTGCGATGAATGCTATTTTTTTTCCATTTGAAGAGGCTGCGGTTACCCAGGTCAGAGTATGATAACGCAACGTTTCCTCATGTGAGTCTTCCTGATCAATATTACTATTGGTAATTTCATCCAGTCGAAACTGTATTGTCGCCAGATAATTATCTGGTGATGTAATTGATATTTGTTTACGCATTATTTAACTCCTGAAAGGAAGGTGCAGCGGGGATGATATTTGTACGGAGATGTTATTCAGAGTGGAATAAAAAAGAGGGACTCCAGGGTCCCTCAAAGCTTAATACACTTAAGTCTCATTTTGAAACCGTACCAAATCTTCATGAGGAGAACTGGTAGGAGCTTTCTTTATGATGTAGGTATGTTTAACAATACTGTGATTTAGATCTGATATTTGAACATACACAACGTATAGCTGGGGGGCGTCTTTAGTTTCGTCACTTAGTCAGGGAAAGATACTGGGGCTCTGTGTAATCGCTGCTGGTCGGAACGACAGGGCATTTTCCTGTAATAATTTATGCTCAGCGTCAGAATGTCCTGCCTGGGTTCTGTCCACTCTGAAGACGGTTATTTTTGTTTCATTACTCTGATACTGTTCATTCGTTATTCGGGTTGTATTGTATGCCTGACTGAGCAGAGTTTTCATTGTCTGGAAACACTTCTCCGGAAGTGAGTCGTGTCGGGAAAGGTAAAAAGTGTCCTGGTTGAGCATCAGTAGTGTCTGATATGAGTGGGGAGAAGTTTTGCTTCCAATCCATCTGAGAATTGTTGGTGGCGATGGCCTGCCGCTCAATTGTCGGGTCGCTGCCAGTTCACTTACTTGTCGGTAGACGGTATCCTGAAAACACCCTATTGTCTCAGGGCCTGGGCAGTCCAGCGTCAACCGAAATACAGCCAGACGTGGGTACTGGTCGATGGCCTGCTGAACTACCCGCTTTACTTGCTGCATTTCTGTCAGCTCATCGTTTAAATACTCCATAAGATTTCCTGAAATAACATGAGTGTTAAAGCGATCTTCATCATATTAAGGAAATACCCCATGCCCAATCAGTTCGCATCTGATTGCTTGTCAGTTTCTTCGATACTGTAGATGCCTGTTCCGCATGAAGTGCAATGCTTTTTCCCACTGTAATGATTTCCGCACCATACGCAATGCCAGAACAGCACCATTACGGGTGCATCCAGATTGCCGATGATTCTGCGTAGTTTTTGGCATCGGGCTTCGGCTTTCACTTCAGGATCGAGATGGGTACATTGCATCAGAACGTTCGTCGTCACTGTTCGCTGGTCATGTTCAAACCAGGGGGCCTCACCAGATGAACCCGCATGAAGTATCAACTGACAGCCACAGGAAGAGCAGGTCCATACCCTGCCTGGTGACTGCATCGCGTCTTTAGCAGTCACAATGTGCCCATCATGATTATTGGCAAGGTAACATTTCAGCATGCGCATGCCAGTACCCCGACCAGGATGTTATGTTCTGTAATGTATCTATCGGTCTGGCAGACCAGACTGCACCGTTTACCGTTGTGTGCCAGGAAGAATTTGGCAAACATCTTCAGACTCCTGAGGGCAGGCGCAAGTCATCCCGAAAAGGGAAGTCTGCGCCTTGCGATTAGATGGATTAAAGGGATTAAAAGGGGATTGGTGTGGCTGTCACATAATGGAATGCTGACGTAAAAAACTGTCAGGCTCAGAAATCGATACTTCGTCGGCGCACGGTTAACCGATGGTCAACTACTCCGTTACAGCCATACAGTAAGCGCGTATTTTTCTGCTCAATCCAGGTCGTATGCTCCGGTACATTGCGCATGCCGCCCGGTACCGGATCGCTGTTACGGACAGGTATCCGACCTTCACAGTGGTCGGGTGGCACGAATGTAATCCTCAGTCAGTGCCGATAAACCATTGAACTCTTTTTGTCGTGTATTGATCCATTTCTTCAGCGTGGCCGGAAGCAGCAGATGCAGTGCGTACCATGCTTCCGGCTCAATCCCTTTCACCAGCTCACACCAGCACAGCAACATCAGTGATTCACGTATACCGGGCTGTGGATACTGGCGGAAGAGCAGCGATAACTGCTCAGCAAGGGCACTGAGTCCCAGTCGGTAACATTCACTGCGCAACATCCCCGCCAGCGCTGGCCCCTCAGCACGTTTAATGATACGTCCCGCTACCGATTCTTCTTCCACACAAGCAGCCTGCGTTACCGTCAGCAAAAACTGCGGGATAATGAGCAGTCCGGTAAGCCCGTTTGGTAACGAGCAGGACGTCACGGTCAGCCTGTGCCACTTTTTAATTCCAGGCCGGCAGAGTCCATGAGTGACCTGCAGCCGGGTGAGGTCATCAAGCCAGGCCTGACAGTGCGCGGTAAAAATGGTTGAGTTCATCTGTAAATCCTTATCGTTGAATCGCATACAGCGCCGTTCCGCCAGTGTGAAGCGGTGCGGGAAGCGGCATCTGTGGAAAATAATGCGGGATTGGGGGAGGAGGATGTGCTTTCGTCTCTGGCATCAGTTGCCGGTAAACAGCAGGTATTCATCCATCATCAGGGTTAAAACGGGATCACTATCCTGGCGGTCACCCAGCCAGAGATACAGCGCGTCGTCTGGCTGTCCGACCAGACGCTCCAGCCAGTCGCAAGGGTCATCCCCGCACATCAAATCGCGCCAGCACAGCCAGACTATTTTGTGTCGGCTTTCCCGGCTGGTCAGTCGCTGTAACATCACCAGCAGTGCCCGTTGTACCGGGAACTGCTTCAGTCGGGCACATTCACTCAGCAATATGCCTTCCAGCATGGGATGGTGAAGCAGCAGCGTGGTATCTGAATCCAGCCGCGTGGACATGTCCTCTGTCACCGTGATGACCGGGGGTTGATTACCGCAGAACAACCGGTACAAAGCATGGGGTACCACGGCAGTGACCTGCCCCGTACCCGTGAAGCGGAGCGAACCTATGGTGAGTTGATGACTGGCCTGGATGTTCGGGTGACACAACCCATGTCGTACAGCCAGACGCGTGAAATCGTCCAGCCAGCGCTGGTAATGCTGCAACAGGAAGTCATGACGGGAATACGGTGTTTTCATGACAACGCCTCCACGGGAGTTACGGTAAGTTTGTGGGTCGTTGGCAGGGCGGAATTCTCCCCCCGGGATGCATCAATGCGGGCCTGCAGCCAGGCTTCGACTTCACTCTGTCGCCAGCGGGAACTACGACCAAACTTTATGGGTGCCGGAAACTCACCGTCTTTGATGAGCTTGTAGAACCATTTATCGGTTAACCCGGTGAGACGGGTAATGAAAGCCATATTGACGAACTGGTCTTCAGACAGGGAAGGTTTAATGGTCATGACGAGATTCTCCGGTAGCTAAATAAGTACCGGAGTCGTGTGATGAATCACTGTACCCTTCTCCGGCATAACAACCGGAACTGACGTAAAAAAGTGCGTCGTTTTATCGAAGCCCTCGCGGTCTGCCCAGTCCACTGGCGGGTGGTACCTCGCTGGCCCCGTAGTAAGTCTGCCCGTGTTTTGATTTCTCCTTGGCGAGATAGCTGATGATGTAGCGCAGGTTGTTGATGGCTGCAGCATCATCGTAATTGACGGGGCGGGTGATATCGGCTTCGTAGCATTTTTTGGGATCACAGCGATTGTGGTGCCCCTCACCCTGTGTAATCTTCTGCCAGGCAGCCCCCGCCTGTTCAGCCACCGGAAAGGTGGCCTGGTTATGGTGACCATCAAGATACATCACGATATGGGCATGGCATTTGTGTCGGGAAGTACACTCCAGCACCCAGAAGTGACCTACAATGTTGCTCTCTGACATCAGATGTTCTGTTAACTGGCGTACCTCCCTTTCTGTCTCGTACCATCCGTGATGGTTATAACGCCATGTGTCATTCTGATAGAACACATCGAGTCTGAGGGGCTGAAGGCGGGAGTAACGTTCCAGTAGCTGATCAAGATGGTGGTTCAGTAACGACAGCAGGAACCAGTTCATCGTGTATTTGCGGTTCCAGGGCCAGGGAAAGTCCATGATTTAATCCTCTGTAGTGTGTGTACAAAGGAAGGTGGTGATATGTAATTTTTATGCAGGAAAGTCACAGTATTTCTGTTTACTGAGCAGTACTGTGGGGACAGGAGATATACAGACGGGTTAAGCGGATCACAGTGGGAGGGGATATGAAGAGGAATTTCTTAAAACATGAAGACCTTAATTATACTAAAAACCCAAATGTTCGTTCCTGGTATCCAGGCTGTCCTGACAGCATCATGTTCAGTATTTTTACGTGAGAGCATATTACTATGAATTGATAACGAAAGAGAAAGATCAAAAAAATAAACTTGTTGATAATGAAGGTGTTTAAGGTTAATTGTTATGCACTTTCCAAAAAATGCTTAATAGGTGATTGGCATGTCAGAACGAATCACTTTCAATGTAACCAATTCTGAGACTCTGCGTGTTGTTGATGAATACAGCAAAAAACAGAAGATCTCACGATCGCAGGTTATTTCCACATTGCTGGATGCCACCGTTCCGGTACTGAAAGATATTAATCGCTATTATCAGCTTGCGGACGAACTTAAGGCCCGATTACTGTCTGGTGTCTACCAGCAGGATTTGCCTCGCCGAAGAAATGTTGTGACTGCTGAAAAGTACTGCATGGAGATCTGGGAAAGTAAGCTCCAGGTTGGAAAAGGGTATGACTTTGACAGCGTCAATGGCAGGGTGCATGTTCGCGAACATAAACGACACTACCGTCGGGATAATGCAGTTGGCAGGGTCGAAAATCGACATATCAAAGAGCTCTGTCAGTTTATCCTGGAGAGGTCAGAACAGGATGCCCGTTACGCCTGTTTTATCTATACCGAAAGGATTATATTTGCTGATGCCGGGACCTCAGAACTCTCCTCATCGCCAGTCAAATTTGCGGCAGGTGACGCTGTGATTTTGCTGGCAAAAGATGTGGTTTTTAACGAGTTTTTCTTTGATATAGGTAAGGCGCTTTTTATCAATGTGGTTGATCTTATGTCATACGGTACAAGTGGTATCCCGGAGACGACAGGAGATCCACGAGTTCACTGCTGGGTGCCAATCCTGTTTAGTGGGAAAAATGCCGTGATAGTACCTGTGTACCTGATTGACCCTGCTACGGCCCCGACGTTAAGAAAACCAGACAACATAATAGTGGTCTACCACGGTAAAAAATAACGTTGATTCTTATTCCTGCCATGCGTTTTCATCTATCCCGTGGCAACCATAGACTCATCCAGGTTGAATTACCTTGTGCCGGTGAAAGTCAGCAATGTGATAAAGAATATATTGCGCTGCAGTGTAGACGCTCTGTCTGACATGAACCGGAGTTCCAAGCATAAGTATTGATATCTGATACGCACCAGCGCGTAAAGGCAGTTGGTGTGATCTGGATGTAGCGTAATAAGATAGGTTTTTGCTGTACTCATCACCGTGACCGCTTCCGAAGAAGATATAATTTCTCTTGCCAAGACTGATGGCTTGTAGCGTTCATTCTGGCATGTTGTTGCCTGGTTCTGCCAGACCTGTACTGGCTTAATGGTTACATACGGCACAGGGGTTAAATAATCGATTTTTCACACCTGTAGGTGCGTAGCGCCACGGGCCCTAAAGATACGATCTTATGTCAGATAATGCCGTAAGCTCTTAGACAGTGGCTCCTGATTGCATAGGTGTTCAGGGTATTGATAAATTCGCATAATTCATCCGTGTAAGAAAACCACTCTCGACCAAGCCCCTTCTGATCCAACCTGTATTTTTTAAAGAAAAGATGTAATGCGGATTCTGTCTCAATACCCCCTGCGGGTATTATGGAGATAAGACTCAGGCTGGTATTATGTTGTTGCTTCAAGGTATCCACGCGTTGCCTGAGATTACCTGATATTCCAATCTTGACTCTTTCCTGAGGTTCATCCAGTAAAAAGTACACATCCGTTTCACCATTTAGATAGGGCTCGTAATCAAGCCATGGAGCGGTGAATTCATTGTTATTACTGATGTCAGGTGACAGAAGCAGGGGAAGTGCTGCCTGCCAGGCCTGCTCCAGACATTTTTCCTGCTGTTTTTGCAAAAAGGGTTGCATCAGAGCAGTACAAGCAACGTGGGTTCCCAGTGGTATGTAAGATCCATGACGCGAAGGAGCAAACTGTCCTGTTGGCATCCAGGTATGCCGAATTTCCAGCTTATCGCCAACCGTCTCCGGTACACTTCTCAGGCCGATCTCCTTGCCCTGATAGGAGGCCACTAGTTTCTGAGGCAAATGCCATTTCAAAAAACTTAAAGGTAGATTGTGGGCATGCTGCTTTTCAGGCTGATGTTTTTTTATAAACGCCTGATATTCGACACTCCCCAGCGCTTGTGCAATAAATCGAATTTTTTCGCTATCGCTCTGTGCCTTTAGCCATGAATACGCTATTTTTCCGGCTTTGTTCATCTCATTTTCTTCCTTTCTTCAATGAGGTCAATGCGGTAAACGGGAGATCGATACCAAAATCATGTTTATGACCATTTTGACTAAACGACCACTTTTCTTCTCCCCCGCGATTAAGTAACTCTCTGTATAAGTGATTGAGCCCCACACGACCGTTGGGGGCTGCTTTTTTCTGATGGTAATCCAGCGCGCTATAATTATTAATGCAACAAATCTTAACGGTACCATCGTAACCCAATCCGATAAATTGCTTCACGAGGTAGGCCAGATAGCCGATCATATAGTCTTGAAACCATGGGCGTGAAAATACTCTGTCACAGGCATGTGGCAGGTAGGCATCATGAATATCTAAATCCCACTCCCGGCTTAAGATGGTGACCTGCTTGCCATTAAAGTGGTAATAGGCATAAAAGCGCACACCAAATACCCAAGGTTCCAGCCAAGGATTATTGGTCGGGATCTGTTTGTGATGTCCTGCTAATACCCGGCTGACCGTTTCATCATAAAATTCAAGCAGTTCAATGATGTCTTTAACTGTCGTGGGAGGAAAATCCTCGCATTCACGTATTACAGCCGACATGACTTTACCGGATACCCGGGAAATATGGCCTTCAGCGATCTTACGTATCAAGCTTTCCGGCACATGGCGGTCAGGATGAATGGCATTTTGCAATTCTGCGATATACGGTGCCAGAAGCTGGCTAAAAACACGCTTTTCTTCATGGCTGGCAAGGCCATAGAACGACATGTACTTATCGCTAAGCTGACCAAATACTGTGCTGAGTTCCGACCAGTTATGGCAGTTATAGCGTAATGCCACTGCATCCCGGGCGTAGCTTAGATTGATATTGAGCGACCGTGAAAGGTATTTAGCGTGGGCTTTTGCTTCAGCGCATGTAGGGAATTGTTTCATGGTTTAAGTCTCTAATCTGTCTTATGTGCTCACGAACCATAAGAATCAAAGACACTTAACCAAAAAAGATTTGATAAGTCTGCGCTGCATTCCGCTTTGGCCGTGAGCTGCCGGGTCGCGCTAACCTTGTGCTTAACGTATTGGAAAGTAGCACCATTGTCAACGGAGCCATTGACCATGCCGGACTAACAGAGGGGTTAGACATGAAGCGAGGTGCGATGCTGTCAGGCATCAGGTGAAGTGCTAAAGGTCCGCTGTGAGCGAAAAGCGGAAGTTCTCATTTCTTATTATCAGAACGTTGTTCAGAACAAACATCGAGATGTGTGAATCCACTGGAAGCAAGTCAGGTCAAATTGTGTGAATCTCGTAGCGTAAAATGAGTGCAGTAAAGGTATACTAACCGGAGATCTAAACGTTGTGAAAATGAAGGTGAATACTGCATAGCCCCAACGGTCCTATTATTCCTGGAAATGAATGCAGATTTGAGATGAGGGAAGAATATTGAAAGTCAAAAACATAGAAATCAACAACATCGGTGGAATAAAGAACCTAAAAATATCTTTTTCCGAGGCGATGAATATCATTTGCGGACCTAACGGGATAGGTAAATCGACTATACTTGATGCAATTGCATTTATGTTCATCAGACATGGATCGAATATCAAAAAAAACGTTATGAGTGAGGAGGATGGTAATGTAAAAATTGCTATTCTTTTTGACGACTCAGTTACCGAATTCATTTCAAACGTTGAGCCCACAGCCCCGGGTGTACAACCAGGTTATCATACTCAAATACCTGATATTCGCTATCTTATTCGCTTCGATATCGAAAGAAATCTCCCCTATTCCAGACTTTCCAATATTGGTGAAGATCCCGAAAGAGATGAAAGTAACATTTCTCATCAGAACAGTAAAGGTGTTTTATTTAACGATTTAAAAGGGTGGCTTGGTAAGCGCTATCTGCTGGAAGATTCACAAAAAGGAATATTCACGGAAAACTCAAAAAGAAATCTATCGCTGGCACTCTCATGCATTTATCAACTAAACCAAGATTATAGTTTCAGTCGTATTGATGGGCGTAATTTCGATATCTTTGTGAATACTCCTAATGGAGAAATATGGTACGAGTATCTTTCATCTGGATTCAAATCCTGCATGGCAATCATCATTGGAATTATCAAAGAGATTGAGCTTCGCTTTATCAAAGAAGATATTTATGCAGCTGATTTCGATGGCATCATTATTATTGATGAAATTGAGATGCATCTCCATCCTGAATGGCAAGCACGCATCACTGAAGTGATAACGAGAATGTTCCCTCAAACACAGTTTATTGTGACTACCCATAGCCCACATGTAGTACAGAATGGTAAGCCTGAGCAGATCATTGCATTGGAACAGGCAGAAAATGGTGAGACCAAGGTGCGCAGTCATACGGGGCGTGAGAATGGCTATACGGGCTGGACTATTGATGAAGTGCTGCGCGATGTGATGGGGATGGAAAGTACATTAAGTAAAGAGCTTGAGCATAAGCTCCAAGAATTTTATCGTTACATCGATGCGGAGGATCATGAAAATGCCCGCGTATCTTATATGTATCTGGACACTATCTTGCATCCGAAGAACGTGCTGCGAAAATCTTTAAGTATGAGCATTGATATGTTAGAGGACAGCGGGGAAGACTCATGATTAAGGTCGACCGTAATTTCACGCCTGTCTTTTTTCATCCTAATAAGGTTGCTCAACTAACCCAATTATATAAATCCAATAAAACTCATGTGTGGCAGAATCAGGATGTTAAAGACGCATGCCTTACGTTAGGGAATAATAAGTGTGTCTATTGCGAAGTAATTCTTAATCAGAAAAGCACATATCTAGAAATAGACCATTTCAAGCATAAAGATGATTATCCAGATGATGTCATAGAGTGGAATAATCTCTTACCTGCTTGCCGACACTGCAATGGTACAAAAAGTGATCATGATGTCGTTGCCGAGCCTATTATCAATCCTGCCGTCGATAATCCAGCAGATTACATTTATTTAAAAGCTTATAGATTGAAGGGAAGAAATCCGACGGGTGTTATGACCGTAGATGTTCTTAATTTAAACGACAGTGAACATTATGTTACGGAACGCTGTAAAGTTGGCACACTTATTGAAGAATGGATTGAAAAAGCAGAGGAAAGATTAAAAAACTATCTGGCTTCTCCAATTCCTGCAAGGAAAAGAGAGTTAAATAAAATTGTTAGGGCCCTTTTGAATCAGTGTCAGAAAAGCGCACTTTTTTCAGCAGTTTCGTCAACAACACTTCATGACAGTGAAGAGTATGCGACGATCCGAACTACTATGGAGGCTCTAAATATCTGGTCGGAGCTGTTTGAGGAATTACATCAGAATTCTTTGGCGCTCAGACTTCCCACTTCAAAGTAAAAAAAGATTGCTTCTCCCATTAGAGCCTTTTTTCCTCCAACTAGGCTCTAACGGATATAACCTGATCTTTCTCTACATAGAATACTATTGTCCCAGTTTCCGCTTCTGGCACTAAACGGACATCGTTCAGTCCTATACTGCACAAGGTCATTTACGTATTAATCTAAAATTCCAAATAATTTCAGACAGATATTATCTTCGTGAATCTCCCGCATCTTTTCCGGATTGCGGGGCTTGTTATTTTTCACGCTGAGATCTTCGTATGCAAAAGTTGGACGGCCTTAAGGCCTTTGAGCAACCCTTGTCTTCACTGCCACACCCGCTTCGAAAACTTATCCTTGCACGTCTTCGCAGTCTCACGCAGTACGAGCCGGTAATCGGTATCATGGGTAAAACTGGAGTAGGGAAGTCGTCGCTCTGTAATGCCCTGTTCCAGGGCGAAGTCACACCGGTCAGCGATGTGAAAGCCTGCACACGTGATGTGCTGCGCTTTCGGCTCTGCAATGGCAATCACAGTCTGATGGTTGTTGATTTACCTGGTGTGGGCGAAAGCGAGCAACGCGACGAGGAATATACAGCACTGTATCGTCACATCCTGCCGGAACTGGATTTAGTGCTGTGGGTTATCAAAACCGATGACCGGGCGCTGTCGGTGGACGAGCAGTTCTGGCTCGGGGTAATGCAACCTTATCAGCAACAGGTGCTGTTTGTGCTGAACCAGGCCGACAAAATCGAACCCTGCCACGAATGGGATACCCGTACCAGCACGCCTTCAGCACAGCAACGGGTTAATCTTCAGGAAAAGCAGGCCGCCATTGCTGTGATGTTTCGCCCCCGTCATCCGGTCTGTGTTGTGTCAGCCTGTAGTGGATGGGGCGTTGAGGAGATGGTGGCAACCATGATGCGCTGCCTGCCGGATCGAGCCACCAGTCCGGTAGCGACGCAACTGCACGGGAGGCTATGCACAGAGCCGGTAAAGTCGCAAGCCCGTAACGATTTCGGTGAAGCGGTGGGGAGGGTGTTTGATACGGCAGAATCATCGTCGCTCCTGCCCGCTCCCCTTAAAACTGTGATTCGTACCGTACGTGATGCTGTGGTATCGGTTGCCCGGGGCGTCTGGGACTGGATTTTCTTCTGACGCTATGCAGGCAAGGCAATAATGCGGGGACATACCCTGTCCGTTTATGGCGGATTTATACCGGGTAAAGAGCTGAATTCCCGGGCAGACCGCGCCCTTCCTTGAATCGACCGATTTAAAAAATCGTCTTTCTGTGTCCATACCCTGCCATACCCCCTTGTTACACTAATCCGCATCTTTTCAGAGAATTAGCTTACCGGAGAACGAAGTCTTATGACTCAGGCTGAACGTCGCCATGACCGGCTTGCGGTCAGACTGTCGATGATTATTGGTCGTCTGGTAGCGGGTGAAACGCTGGATATGTGCAAACTGGCCGCCGAGTTTGGTGTGTCGGTCCGCACCCTGCGCCGGGATTTCCGCGAACGACTGATGTATCTGGACCTCGATTATCGTCAGGGCCGGTGCCGTCTGCTGTCCGGCAGTCGCCAGAGGGAACTGGTAGTAATGACTTTTGCCCGCCAGTCAGGCGTCGAAGCGCTGTTTCCGGAACTGGATGGTCATCTTGTCAGTTCACTTCTTGGTGGTTCGGGCGAATCACCCTGTCTCATCTGGCAGGGGCGCGCTTCTCCGGCTGTAACCGATAGTGGAGTCTTTACCCGGCTGGTGAATGCCGTCCAGGAATGCAGGAAAGTGACCTTGCGATGCAACGGATGTTGCTATACAGATGTCGCTCCCTACCGACTGGTTCTGTATGACGGTGGCTGGTATCTGACAGGAACGCACCAGACTCGCATTATCGCGCTGCCACTGGCGGATATTCGGGCGGTCACTTCTCATCCCGACAGCTTTACTCCTGATGCCAATATGCGGGACATCCTGTCTCGCTCCGAATTTTTACAAGCGCTACCTCATTTTCATGTTTTTCATTCACTGCTCGGTGACGGCAGTTACGGGCAACTTATCCATAAGGAACAGGTATGAAATTACTCAACACAGCCTTAATGGCTATTGCCGTTGGGTTTAACATCAACCATGTGCAGGCTGATGTCTTCAGTGGCTTCCAGGGGAGTATCGATGGCGGGATCCCTGCCTACACTCGCGATATCAATGCGAATAACAAGCCTTACTGGTGTACTCAGCGTAAGTTGCTGCAGAAGAGTTGTTCCGTTGTCTCCATCTCTTCCAATAAGCGGGTTGCCATCGTTACCAGCCACACTGGTAGTAAGGCCTGCCCAGGTGGCTTCTACGGCGTCGTAGACCGTGCTAACGGTGACGCGATGGATGTCTTTCCAACCCAAGGTCAACTGAACATCGACCAGGTCTGTTCTACCGATTTTAAAGTGGGCTTTATTAAACCTACTAACCGTAACACCCTGGCGTCTGTTGCTTTGTACTACAAAGGCAAAATCGTCGAGGTTCTCGACTATTCAGAATAAAATAAAAAGAGGTGGTGTCATGAAACGTTACTTATCTGTCTTGTTCGCCGTACTGGCATTCACTGGCGTCGCACACGCGATCCCTAATATGTGGGCCAGCGGTTTTGGTATGGGGGTGACGGAATACATTATCAGTAGCCCCGAGAAGGTCATTTTTAACCTCAACTGCACCGGTAATCCGGATGAGCAAAACATTCTGCAGCATGGCGTATTAATAACCCTGCCCAATGGTACGATGCTGGATTCTCACGATGACGGGACAGAAATAACGGTGGTCATGGATAACAGCCAGTATCCGTTACCTTCCTCCCTCGGCTGGCGAAACGGTGACAATGCCTGGGTGTCATTTATTGACGCGCTGGGTCAGTCGTCTAATTTCGATGTCTACGTCAACAATAACAAAGTTGGCTCCTTCAGTCCGGGCCTGAAAAATACGCAAAAAGAGCTGTCTGACCTCAGTGAGTGCCGGACCACACACTACAGCGATTAATCCTTCACATTTCAGTCCTCTACAGCCCGCAACATACCAACACCAGATAGCAACAGGCCATGCTCCTTCGGGAACATGGCTTTTTTTGTTTTTATTTCATTATCAGATAAGGAGTTACCCATGCGATTAGCCAGCCGCTTTGGCCGTATAAACCAGATACGCCGTGACCGACCTCTGACCCACGAAGAGCTGATGAGTCATGTCCCCAGCGTGTTCGGGAGTGACAAACATGAGTCTCGTTCAGACCGTTATACCTACATCCCTACCATTACCATCCTCGAAAGCCTGCAGCGTGAAGGCTTTGAGCCGTTCTTTGCCTGCCAGACGAAGGTCCGGGACCAGAGCAAGCGGGAGCATACCAAGCATATGCTGCGTCTGCGTCGAGCCGGGCAACTTACCGGGCATCAGGTACCGGAAATCATCCTGCTCAACAGCCATGACGGCTCCTCGAGCTACCAGATGCTGCCGGGACTGTTTCGCGGCGTCTGTACCAACGGCCTGGTCTGCGGCCAGTCATTCGGAGAAGTGCGGGTATCGCATAAAGGTAATGTCATCGAGAAGGTGATTGAAGGGGCTTACGAAGTGCTCGGGGTCTTTGACCGGGTGGATGAGAAACGAGATGCAATGCAGTCTCTGGCGCTACCTGTACCCGCCCGTCACGCACTGGCGAATGCTGCACTGAAGTATCGATTTGGTGAGGACCACCAGCCGGTCACGGTATCGCAGTTGCTGACTCCGCGTCGTCGGGAGGACTACAGCGATGACCTGTGGACCGTATACCAGCGCGTGCAGGAGAACCTGATGAAAGGTGGTCTGTCAGGGCGAACCGCACAGGGGAAAAACAGCCGCACGCGTGCTGTTACCGGTATTGATGGCGATGTGAAGCTCAATCGTGCTCTGTGGGTGATGGCAGAAAACATGCTCGAGTTTTTCGGGCGTTAAACAACCGTTCCGGCATAAGGAGATAGTTTAATGGATACACACAACCCTGAGTTCGCTGAGCAGGCGGCAATTACTGCCTCGGTGGTCCCTGACGAGCTACGCATCGGCTTCTGGCCGCAGCACTTTGGCTCAATCCCGCAATGGATAACTCTTGAACCTCGCATTTTCGCTTGGATGGATCGCTTCTGTGACGAGTACTGCGGTGGAATCTGGTCCTTTTACACGCTCAGTAATGGCGGTGCGTTTATGGCCCCTGATGCTGACGGTGACGATAAATGGCATCTGTTCAATGGCATGAACGGCAATGGTGCGGAAATAAGCGGAGAGGCTGCCGGTATTGCGCTCTGCCTGATGGCATATAGCCACCATTCCTGTCGCACTGAATGCGATGCCATGACGGATCACTATTACCGCCTGCGGGATTACGCTCTGCAGCACCCTGAATCCCACGCCATTTTTCGCATTATTGATTAAGGATATTCATGATGGAACAGTCACTTATCCCACAGACTCTGGCACTTCCACTGACAGCAAAACTTACGGTAAAACGCGCCTTAACCCTGCTTGACCGACACCTGCGCGAAACAGGCGTGGCATTCACCTCCACTCAGGCTGCCCGTGACTGGCTGAAACTGAAAATGGCGGGGCTGGAGCGCGAAGAGTTTATGGTGCTGTATCTGAACCAGCAGAACCAGTTGATTGCCCACGAAACCCTGTTTGCCGGTTCCATCAGCAGCACCGAGGTACATCCTCGTGAGGTGGTCAAGCGCGCCCTGTACTTCAATGCGGCAGCAGTGATTCTGGCGCATAACCACCCCTCCGGCGACACCACGCCCAGCCAGGCAGATAAGACCATCACGCAGCGTCTGGTGCAGGCGCTTCAGCTCGTTGATATCCGTATGCCTGACCATTTCATCGTCGGTGGCACGCAGATATTGTCGTTCGCTGAACACGGTCTGCTTTGAGGTATTACATGAAAATTATCAGTAAACGCCGGGCGATGACGATTTACCGTCAGCATCCGGCCTCCCGCATTTTTCGATACTGTACCGGCAGATACCAGTGGCACGGCAGTGTCTGTCATTACACCGGTCAGGTAGTTCCTGACATTCCCGGCGTGCTGGCGGTATACGCCGAACGCCGCCAGGACCGCAACGGGCCTTATGCCTGCCTGATGAGTATCACCCTGAACTGACAATAAAGGAGAAGCCCGATGAGCAGTAATGTCACATGGGGACTGCAGCGTGATATCACGCCGCGCCTGGGAGCCCGTCTGGTACAGGAGGGCAACCGGCTGCACTATCTGGCTGACCGGGCAAGCATCACTGGTAAATTAAGTGACGCCGAATGCCGGAGGCTGGATGAAACATTCCCGCACTTTATCAGTCAGATGGAGTCGATGCTGACCACTGGTGAAATGAATCCCCGCCATGCCCACTGCGTCACCCTGTACCACAATGGTTTTACCTGCGAAGCCGATCCCCTTGGCAGTTGCGGCTACGTATACATCGCTGTTTATCCCAGTCAACGCTAACTAATTTCACGAGAGCAAACATGAAAACTCTACCTGCTACAATTTCGCGTGCGGCGGAACCCTGCCTGTCGCCCGTGGCTGTCTGGCAAACTTTACTGACACGCCTGCTGGAACAGCACTATGGTCTGACACTGAACGATACGCCGTTCAGTGATGAAACCGTTATAAAGGAACATATCGATGCCGGTATCACTCTCGCTAATGCCATTAACTTTCTAGTGGAAAAGTACGAACTGGTTCGTATCGATCGCAGAGGGTTTAGCTGGCAAGAACAAACGTCATATCTCACGATTATTGATATCATGAGGGCCCGCTGCGATCTGGGTTTATTAAATCGTAATTAGTCTGATGCTAATGGTGTCGCTGCTTTCGAGTATGCCTGCCATTTGCTATCATCTCGCTTCCTGCTGATTTATCGACAAAGGTAATTACTTGAATTCAAAGTCTCTGTGCTTTGGGGGTATCTTTGGGGGTGTAAATTAAGATATAACTTGAAAATTCTATATTTTTCAGGTTGTTGGTGGGTGTGTTCGATTCCCTTCGCCCGCTCCAGACAAATACCTTCTAATATCTACTAACTCCACGAATTTATAGCAATTTTCCGTGTCGGCCCCACAGTACACAGGGTTTCAATACCTATGTCGGACGGCTATTATCAGCTGGCGACTCCGGTAATGACTTTATCATTCAGCCCGCAGCACAACGATGCCCGGTCTGGAATGCATGTATTCCATAAACGGTGTGTCCACCACTTTTCTGTTTGCGGCCAATGAGGAGGCGTTCCTGAACCACACCTGTTCATCATGGCGAACTACGATACCCACATGTGAAACGTCCAGCCCGTCAAGCGGGGAGTAGACACCGATATAATCCCCGTTTTTTAGGTGGTTCATGACCTGCTGGTTGATGGCTCTTCCGGGAATGTAATTTATTTTACGAGGATGGATGCCCAGACCAGGAATGTACTCGCCGCCATCAGGTTTATGGTTAAGCTGCTTGTCAACAACGACATAATCAGGGCTGATATCCGGCGTTACATCCCGTGCATTACGCGGTGCTGCGGCGAACCAGTCAGAGAAGAAGTGCCGGCGGCTGAGATAAGCAACTTTGCCCGCGGCGTAGCGAGTCCTGGCAAGATTATGCAGAAACGATTTCTGATTATCGCTGCGGGCCAGGGCTTCAACGTAATCAGCCAGGGTAAAGCAGTCCACGCCGTTGAAATTCGCTACAAGGACTTCGGGGATGCCGAGCCCACCGATGAGCGTATCCGCCTGATAAGGTGTTCCGAGAAAAGCAGACGATACGCGGCTGATAACTTCTCCATGGTTTTCGCCTTTATAAGGAATGACATCCGACTGGATAATCCGGCTTATTTTTTCTGCCGTAACGCTGTCCATGCTGGTCTGATATTTTTCTGTGCCAGGGACGGCACAGGCCGTCAGATGCGCCGACATAAGCAAAATTGTCCATGCATTTACCTTCATTATCATCTCCGGAAAGGTTCAAATCCCTTTTTTACCTTTACCGGAAATGGTTGTGATGGATACAGAAAAACGCCAGAGGTTGATTACAGGTTGAGTAATATGAACGCTGATGATGATAAATGTGAAGATCATCATACGACTTTATTCGCCGTTGTTTTTTGCCTGATCGTCAAAGCCAACATGCCCCTTCAGGCTGGCGATACATACCGGTCAAATCCGTGCCGAACTGGCCCGCAAGGGAACACCTGTCGGGCCTTATGACCAGATGATTGCTGGCCATGCCCGTAGCCGCGGACTGGTCGTCGTCACAAACAATCTCCGCGAATTTGAACGCATTCCGGGTATCCGAATAGAAGACTGGTGCTAATTTCTGCATCAGATGTTATCCCCGGATTCAAACTCTTTTCCAGATTTAGTGGCACAGTCAATTTGGTTACCTGCTTAATGGTGGTTTGCATCACATTTTTAGCTGGTGGTATTTTTTTATGTTGACTGGAGATATCTGCCAACAGCATAACTTTTACAGCCAGATAATAAATAAAAGAGTACCAAAATGTCGTATTCTGACATGTTTACGAAGGGAGTACCGCTCCCTTCTTTTTTTGTTTCCTGGATACTCACTGAACAATGCCGTTACTGCCCGATAACTGCCGCCCCCTCCCTCTCCATAGCCGTTTCCTGCAACTTAAATCACAGACGTTGATTTACCAGGCCGATATGCCTTCTTTCCCGTTATATACCCTTCATACTTCAAGTGGCTTATGTGTTGGCTACGGATTACCCGGCCCATCCATGGGCCTCGCCCTGACGGGCCGTCGCACGCGACGTTCAAATCTGCTCCCGGCAGATTTGTCGCTTACCCCAGTCACATCGTTATCTATGCTCCAGGGGACTCACTCCCTTGCCGCCTTTAAGCAACTCAAATTATTTTGGGTATATATCAGTGAACTTCTATTTTTGTCAGTTTTTATTTTTCAGTTTATTTATTATTAAATACTGTTTCTGGCCTGGATATATTTTCGTGAATAGCCTCCCGACAGCCGGAGATAAAGGTATTTGCTGGCGTAACAGCGCTCATAAATTAAAAGATTTATTTATAGTTTGTTATCACGGAAAGATTTTAACTTAATACATGCCAGTAAGGCATCAGGTAAAAATAACCGGAGAGAAGAAGATGAACAAAATGCTATTAGCCGGAAGTGCCGGTATTGTTCTGCTGTCTGCTGCAGCCAGTCCGGTATGGGCAGACGATAATGCCAGTACATTTTCACTTGGATACGCCCAGTCCCATACAAATCACGCCGGGACGTTGCGTGGGGTTCGGCTGGCAAACAACTATGAAATGTCACCGGACTGGGGGCTGACAACCTCATTTGCCTGGCTAAATGGAAGCCAGCGCTATTCCGATGAAAGCAGTAATGGTCGTGTAACAACCCGTTATTACTCCCTGCTTGCAGGCCCCTCATGGAAAATAAATAACCAGTTAAGTCTGTATAGTCAAGTGGGCCCCGTATTATTGCATCAGCGTGATCACGGGATAAATGAGTCTGATAGTAAGGTCGGATATGGTTATTCTGCTGGCGTGGCTTATACCCCGGTCAGTAATGTCGCTATAACTCTGGGTTATGAGGGCGCGGATTTTGATGCTACCCATAACAGCGGAAGCCTTAATAGCAACGGCTTCAATCTTGGCGTGGGTTACCGGTTCTGAATAGGATAATCCGATAAAAAATGTTACTTTGTGGAGATGATGGATTATGAAAAGCCATATTATGCCAGGCGTTGCGCTGATGGTTATCCTGTTTTCAGGAAATATTATGGCCGCAACAAACATGACTGATAACGTTACTCTGAATAATGACAAGATATCCGGACAGGCCTGGCAGGCCATGCGTGATATCGGAATGTCGCGATTCGAGTTGTTTAATGGTCGGACCCAAAAGGCGGAACAACTGGCTGCGCAAGCAGAAAAACTCCTGAACGATGACAGCACTGACTGGAATCTGTATGTCAAATCAGATAAAAAAGCCCCAGTTGAAGGAGACCACTATATTCGGATAAATTCATCGATTACGGTAGCAGAAGATTATCTCCCTGCGGGCCAGAAAAATGATGCTATTAATAAAGCAAACCAGAAAATGAAAGAAGGAGATAAAAAAGGGACTATAGAGGCCCTGAAACTAGCAGGCGTCAGTGTTATTGAAAATCAGGAACTCATTCCTCTTCAGCAAACCCGTAAGGATGTGACCACCGCGCTTTCCTTGATGAACGAAGGAAAATACTATCAGGCAGGTCTGTTACTGAAATCAGCTCAGGATGGCATAGTTGTAGACTCTCAGTCAGTTCAGGAATCACCCACGGCCCCCGTGCAGCACGACGCCGCGCATTAATATCCCCCAGCCTGCTGTATACATTACAGCAGGCAGCATTATGTCTGACAGCTATTACCAGTTTGTTCTTTGCTGTCGGCATTGTTTTTAAATTTCATCCGCGAAGTTCAGAAATGTCAGGGTACCTGCATTTATATCTATTGTGATGCCCATCACAAATACAGAAGAATATCATTCAATTTATTATTTTTTATTCCTTCCACTTATGATGGTTCATAATGATTTATTAAGTTAATGTTTTGGAATTAAATGCCTTTTACTTGCGTTATATCTAGTTTTTTATGCTGCCAGTAATTTCATTGTTATATATGATTAGTATTATGTTTTGTAAATATCCAGTGTAATGGAAAAGCAAAACATACATTCCCGATAACATATTACAAAACATTTCATGTCCGCTGCGAATATCTGTCTGTTAGGTATTCACCCGCTTATAATTACATTAAAAAATATTTCTTTGATGATTATTCTTAAATTACGATCATAATCATCGATCGTATCGATCTATTTTTATTGTTTTAATTTGAATAAGAATTTTCTTACAACTGATTAGGCATTAGCTGAAATCAATATTTTTCGATGGAAAGTTCAGGTGCTTCGTTTAACACCAGGCGTTTATTATTCATACGAATCTTTTCTGAACGCTTTCATTAATACCCTCAGAGTTGTTTTCAGCCTTTGCAAAATAATTCTCATTCACCCAAAGGACATATTATCTATGCGTAATAAAATAATACTTGCCATGGCGGCTGCCGGTATGATGTATGGCGCTTCTGTATTTGCCGCCGATACTACACCCACAGCAGGCCCGTTCGGCTCAGGTAAAATTCTTTTCACTGGTACCATCACCAACTCACCCTGTGATATCGCACCGGGCGACGATGCGATCACCGTTCCGTTTGGACAGATTTCTTACCGTAAACTGAATACCGCCGACGCAACCACGGACTCAAAACCGTTCACCATTCATCTGCAGAACTGCGCCTTCGATCCGAATGAAACTACAATAGCCGGCTCCGCAGGGAAAATGTCTAAAGTAACCGTCTCTTTCAGTGGCACAGCTGATACCTCAGGTAAAGCTTACGTCAGCACCGGCAAGGCCCAGCATGTTGGTGTCCAGCTACTGAAGAGTGACAACACCACAATTATCGAGCCCAACACCCCAATGCCGGATACCGACGCCCAGCAACTGCAGGCCGGGAATAACGAACTCAACTTCTTTGCCCGCCTGATAGCCCTGACAGATGCCGCAACTCCTGGCGATGTTAACGCCTCCGTCACCTACACCCTGAAATACCTGTGATTTTACGCGGTAAATAACGACAGAGAGAAGCCGTCCACGGAGGGGATCGGACGGCTTTTATATCTGACTGTGCCTGCGGGCTGTCTGTTACACGGACGACAACACGAAAGCGCCATGCCATGAAAATTACCCGGCTTGCCATTCTGATTACCCTGACATTTTCCGTCCTGAAGTCGCAGGCCACGGAGTTCAATGCCAGCCTGCTGGACAGCGGGAACCTGTCTAACGTGGACCTCACGGCCTTCAGCCGCGAGGGGTATGTGGCGCCCGGTAACTATATTCTCGATATCTGGCTCAATGACCAGCCGGTACGGGAACAGTATCCGGTCAGGGTTGTACCGGTTGCCGGACTCGACGCGGCCGTCATCTGTGTGACAACAGACATGGTGGCCATGCTGGGTCTTAAGGATAAGATTATTCATGGCCTGAAACCCGTTACCGGTATCCCGGACGGGCAATGCCTTGAGCTGCGCTCCGCTGACAGTCAGGTACGGTACAGCGCTGAAAATCAGCGTCTGACCTTCATTATCCCCCAGGCCTGGATGCGTTATCAGGACCCGGACTGGGTGCCCCCTTCACGCTGGAGCGATGGCGTCACCGCCGGCCTGCTTGATTACAGCCTGATGGTCAACCGCTATATGCCGCAGCAGGGGGAAACCTCTACCAGCTACAGCCTCTACGGCACCGCCGGGTTTAATCTCGGCGCCTGGCGATTGCGGAGCGATTACCAGTACAGCCGTTTTGACAGTGGGCAGGGCGCATCACAGTCCGATTTTTATCTGCCGCAGACGTATCTGTTCCGTGCCTTGCCAGCACTGCGCTCAAAACTGACGCTCGGACAGACGTACCTCAGCTCCGCTATTTTTGACTCCTTCCGCTTTGCTGGGCTCACTTTGGCCAGCGATGAGCGCATGCTGCCGCCCTCTCTTCAGGGGTATGCCCCGAAAATTAGCGGCATTGCGAACAGTAATGCACAGGTCACCGTCAGCCAGAATGGTCGCATTCTGTACCAGACCCGGGTGTCGCCGGGGCCTTTTGAGCTTCCCGACCTGAGCCAGAATATCAGCGGCAACCTGGATGTCAGCGTCCGG